>DATHXZ010000373.1:0-5624 GCA_035459405.1 Chthoniobacterales bacterium | reverse complement strand
GATTTGGTTGACGGACGGACTGTTTCCGCACCCCTGACGTGGTATCCCCGGCTGCTGAACGGCACACCAGCAGAACGGGGCAATCATCGGCTGATCGGCTCCGGCGAGGGCGTCCACTGGCCCGATTTAGATGAGGATATCAGCGTGGACGGCATTTTGGCGGGACGTGCATCCGGTGAATCACCGCTGTCGCTCATAAAGTGGGTTGAGTCCCGCTCTGGCGCACGCAAGTAGCCAAACTTCGTCGACCCGACCAAGGTCACGCGCAGCGCGTTGCAGAACGCCGCGTCGATCTCCGGCCTCTTGCTGACCACCGAAGCTCCTGAGAAGGAGAAAGCCGGCGGTGGCATGCCTCCGGGCGGCATGGGTGGAATGGGCGGCATGGACTACTAAGCCGACCAGCTACTCACTAGCTAAACAATCAACCACAGCCGGGTTCCGAAAGGGGCCCGGCTGTTTTTGTTTTGGCTGGACATTCATCGCCGTGGCCGGCGTAATTGCCGGATGGCGTACAGATGGGTGCCCGTCCTCGGCGCACCGCTAGAAGAGCGGGACGGTAACCTGATCTTTCGTGGTGGAACCCGGAAAGACGACACCGGCACCGGAACAGAGCCGATTTATGCAGCGTTCATCGGCCTCTACATCTCCGACCAAGTATTTAGCGGTGGTACAATCTCCGCGAAGGCGACGTTTACCAACAAAGCGCCGGCGAACTGCTTCGACATCGTTCTCAATTATGATCCGACGACGCAGAATACTCTAGACGTTGGGTTCCCGCCGTACTCATACCCGCTCCTCGCCCTCAGAGAATACTTCCAAGGTAAATGGAACTACCTCGCGCAGATCGGTGACCGAGAGAGCGCGCTAGAAGCCAATCGTGAGTACGAACTGGCGGTGACGGTCAGCGGTTCAGTGGTCTCGGTACACCTCGACTACGTGGAGGCGATTCGCAGTACGCTGCCGCGACAGTACCCGCAGAGCCAAGTCGGGATGCTCTGCATTGGGCACAACGACATCGTGATCTCCGAATTCAAAGTCCATGCGCAACGGCCCCGCGCGTTTGTGATAATGCAGTTTTCGGCGCCGTACGACGATGTCTACATGGAGGTGATCAAAAGGGCATGCGACGACCTCGGGATCGATGTGCTTCGGATCGATGAAAGTCAGACACCGGGTCTCATCATTTCTGACATCAGCCGCGCGATCGCCGAAAGCACCGTAGTGATCGCGGACGTGACACCGATCAACGCTAACGTCTTTTACGAACTCGGGTTCGCACACGGCCTCAACAAGCCAACGATTCTGATCGCTGAGAAGTCTACGAAGCTTCCGTTCGATGTGTCGGCATTTCGCACGCTTTTCTACGAAAACTCGATAGGTGGGAAGCCGAGGCTCGAGCGTGGTCTGCGCGAGTAATTACAAGCAATCCTGCGCGAACGCGGCGGGGCTTAGCAGATTGTTCGCAATCTGCCGTCGCAAAAGCAGTGTACCGGCCTTAAGTGCGAGCGAAGCCGATCCCTACCGTCGACGCTTTGGCGCCGCGTTGACAGCACCTGCACTGGAAATATTCTGATCGAGTGGACGTCTCGGTTCTCGAAGACCTGATCGCGAAGAACACGCCGTTCCGCATCGAGACGGCGGCAGGGACGCGTGTTCGACGTGCCGCATCGGGATTTCATCAGCTTCTCGCCGAAAAAGACTTCCCTGTTCATCTCGTATGAAGAGAACGGCGATGAGCATTTCGCGATCGTGCCGCTGTTAACCGTCACGGCGGCGATGGCTCGCGCTTGACGGCAGCCGCTGCGCGGGCGGCGACGATCTGCAGGTTGGCAGCGGGGTCACAGTTACTTTCGAGACAACAAACATCTCAGTTGCCGCGGGCTGCGCTGCGGCAAGGGTTACCAAGCTCAGCGCTCACAGCTCAGTAAAGCAATCAACAACAGCCGGGTTCCGAAAGCGGCCGGCTGCTTTTGTTTTCCAGATGTCTCAGTAGCAACGGTTCCCGGTGATCTGCCGATGCACGGTGAGAAAGCTAAAGGGACTGGGGAGCGGTGACGATTGGCCTGCGCCGGCAGCGGCTACTCTCGCAGGGCTTCGTACTCGCTGAACAAACCGATCGACATGCGATGCTCAACCTTGGTGAAGCCGGCGCGTCGGAGCGCTTGAACTACTGTGTCGGGCGAAACGACCGTCTCCATTGTATCCCAGTAGTACCACATCATGTGCGCGGCCTGCTTGCTGCGCGTACAAAGACGAACAACTGCTGGCAGGATGTGTTTGAAGTAGAGCTTGAGGCAAAAACGCGCCGCGCTGCTCCTGGGTAAAGTCAGTTCGAGGATCAGCACCTTACCGCCTCGCTTTAGCACGCGTCGATACTCGCGAAACGCGCCGTCGAGATCATCTACATGCCTCAGGGCGAAACCCATCGTGAGGAAATCATAAGACTCATCTGCAACTGGCATCGATTCCGCGGTGGCTTGGATGTGCTCGCAGCCCAATGTTTTCTTCGACTCCGCGAGCATGCCGCCGCTTGGTTCTAGACAGGTGATGAGCGCCTCGTCGCGGACGACGTCGCGAATCGCACGCGCCGTCGGGCCAGTGCCGCTGGCGACATCGAGAACGCGCATCCCTGAACGAAGCCCGGCGCGCCGCAGAGCGTCCCGACGATACCATTGTCCCGATCCGAAAAATCCGAGGCGCGCAATTGCTTCGTAATGCGGTGCCGAATCGTCGAAGATCCGGCGCAGAAACGTCTGCTTCGCTCCCGGGCTCTCATAGTGGTCGGTTAAAACAGCGTGCGGCTTCGGCATGGTGGCCTCACGATTGCCGGGGTGCGCACGGCCGTCACGAACTTTCTTGCTGCGGAGCGGGTGTTACACCGGGGCGGCGGTGAGCGCGTAGAGGTGGCGATCCCCCGCCTTCGCACATCTGACCTCCACGCGCCGGCGGATCTTGTCTCGCGCTACAGCCACCCCGGCTCTCCTGTGCGAACAGCTTGTACGCCATTTACGGCGGCGAATAAAATCATGACGAAAAGGATCCTCACCATCGGTTTCATCTTTGCCGCAGCCGTTTGCAATACATCCACGGGCGCGGAAGAGCCCGCCAAAAAGGCGTCGGGCACCACATCGCCAGCCGCGAGTGATGAGCCTTTGCAGACGGAACTCGACCTCAAGCTGCGCGAGGCGCTGGTAAAGGGCGCCTCGATGGAGGAGATCGCAAAGCTCAAAGAGCCGGGCGCGAAGACACCGCAGGAAGCAATCCGCGCGTTAAAGAGCGGCAACTCGCGATTCTTCGGCGGCATGGCGCGGCGGCCGGAGCTGTCAGCGAATGAAAGGCGGGCGCAGATTCTGCAACAGACTCCGTTCGCAGCCGTCCTCGGCTGTTCGGATAGCCGCGTGCCGGTCGAGCTCGTATTTGATCAAGGTCTCGGTGACATCTTCGCCGTGCGCGTCGCGGGGCAGATCGTCGAACCCGGCACCGCCGGGAGTTTTGAATACGCGGTGAAGCACCTCAAGACGAAGGTGCTGGTGATCATGGGGCACGAGGGATGCGGCGCCGTGAAGGCGGCGATGCTCCCGTCAGCCGACCAAAAGGCTGAGCCGCAACATGTGCGCTATTTGCTCGATCAGATCACCCCCGCTGTGACAAACATCGCCCCGATCCGCGACCCCAAAGCGAAGATGCGGGAAGCGGTCATGGCGAACGTCCGCAAGCAAGTTGCACTCGCGAAGGAGAACCCGGTCGTGAAATCCGCGGTGGCAAAGAACGAACTCGCGGTGGTCGGAGCGTTCTACGAGATCAGCAGCGGACAGGTCGATTTCCTGGAGACAGAAGAAGAGTTGCGTTTGAACTAGTCGGGCTTCGCAAGTTCCGACCCGCACTCTGGCCAAGCCAAGACGGTGGAGCCGACCGCGTCGGCATTGTCAACGTGCGGATTGATCAGCGAAACGTTCGCTTGGCCCGTGCGCGGCGCGGTGGCTTGGCGGCTGGCTTCACACTCGGCGCGGCGGCGCTGCCCAACATCTCGGCCGCATCATCGCACCACCGGACGAGCGCTTCACTGGTCCTTCGTCCGTAACGCACGGTGACGAGCCAAAAGGGCGCGTTCGGGTTATCGGTGTGCTCAGATTTGATGTTCTCCTCGATTGCTCGGTAGCGCTCGAGCAGTTGTTGGTGGCGCAGGCGGAATTCGACGACATGGGCAAGGCTGACGTCGACCGGGATCTCCTCGCCGAAGAAGAGTTTTAGCAGGAGCTCGTTGCGTTCGACTTGGGGAGTGGGCGTGATGGCGAGCCAGTCGCGCAGGACATCGCGGCCGGCCTCCGTCAAGGCGTAGACGTGACGATCGGGTCTGCCGGATTGTTTCTCGGTCGTGCGGGTGACGAGCTTTTCCGCGACTAGGGTCTTCAGGATGGGATAGATCTGGCCGTAGCTCTCCGTCCAGAAATTGCTGATGCTGGTCTCGATCAGCTTTTTGATGTCGTAGCCGGACATCGGTTTGATGCTGAGCATCCCGAGGAGCGCATACCGGCTGGTGGATTTTCTTGACCGTTCCACTATCTGTTAGATATATATCGCATAGATATCGCTGCTCAGTTCAACCAACCTGTCCCAACCACCCCCGCTCCGACCATGAACAACCTCTTCCCTGCGCTGCTCATCGTACACATCTTCGCCGGCGCGGCCGCTCTCGTGGTGGCGCCGGGTGCGATGCTGACATTCAAAGGCGGACAGTGGCATCGGCGCTGGGGTCTGATGTTTTTCTGGGCGACGATCGTGATCGCAGCCACTGGAACGGTGATGTCGCTCATCCGGCCCAATTTCTTTCTGCTGATGGTCGCAGTGTTCAGCTTTTATCTCGTGTTCTCCGGCTACCGAGTGTTGCACAGGAAGAAACCGGGGCAACGCGCAACGCCAGTCGATCAGGCTGTGACGGTCGCGATGCTGCTGTGCGGCATCGCGTTTATCGGCTACGGAGCTTATCGGCTGCAAAGTTCGAGCTTCGGCACTGTGCCCATCGTGTTCGGCGCGATCGCGCTCCTTCTGGCCGGAGGCGATATGGTGCAGTTCCGACGTACTCCCACCGAGGATCGCTGGTGGTGGTTTACGCATATGCGAAACATGCTGGCGGCATACATCGCCGTCGTATCGGCCTTCTCGGTCGTGAATCTAACGTTTCTGCCGCCTGTCACGCGCTGGCTCTGGCCAACCGTGGTCGGCACTACGGGAATCCTTCTCTGGAGCAGGCACTACCGCAGGAAGTTCGCGCAACAGCGGGAGCGAAGCCGCGCACTGGCAGGCGAGCAGGAGGGGAAGAAAATCGCCGCAAGTTTTCGAGACTGACATCGTTCTACCCGAGAGCGTCGGCCGCGGCCTCATCTGCTCGGGCACTGGACCTTCAGCATCGATGCGGCAGTTGCGGCTTTGGTAACGGCGTGGTTGTTCTTCCGGAAGGCTATGCCGGTTCTAATTGGCACCGCGGGCTGGAGTCTGCCAGGAGCGGAACAGGGACAGTTCCCGGGCGCGGGCAACCACTTGGAGCGGTACTCGGCCCGGTTTCCGGCGGTGGAGATCAACTCCTCATTCCACCGCTCGCATCGAGCTTCGACCTGGGCACGGTG
>DATHXZ010000372.1:0-3410 GCA_035459405.1 Chthoniobacterales bacterium | reverse complement strand
ATTAGATTGCGATGCCCCGTCGCGCCCACGAGTCCGTGCACATCGCATGAGCATCGGTGCGCGGCTTCATCAGTTCGCAGATCGTTTCGCCTGGCCGTTGTTCCACCGGCAGCCCGAGCATCTCAAACGCGGCGCCAGCGGCGAAAGCCTGGCCTGCCGCCATTTGCACCGGCTCGGCTACAAAATCCTCTACCGGAACTTCCGCGGTCGCACCGGTGGCGAGCTCGATATCGTCTGCCGCGATCGCGACACCCTCGTCTTCGTCGAAGTGAAGACGCGCACGGGCGAAGATTTCGGCCGCCCTTTCGAGGCAGTCCGACCCGATCAGCAGCACCGCATCTCGCGCGGCGCACTCGCCTGGCTGCGCATGCTCGACAACCCCGACATCCTCTTTCGCTTCGATGTTGTCGAGGTGGTACTGTGCGAGGGCGCCAAGCCACGGATCGAGCTGATTCGCAACGCGTTCAGCCTCTCGGAGCCATACGTCTACTGATTCCGCTCGGCGCGCACGCGCCGCGATTCGCAGCGGCCGGCTCGAACGAGATGGCGCAATTAACCGCGCGTGCGAATCATTACGCATGAGCCACTGCAAGCGTCCACTCCGCGCCCGATCCGCAATCCTCGCTGCCGCTGCTGCTGCTGTTTTCATTGCGGCGACCGGGCGGCAGGCACCTGCCCAGACCACCCTCACCGGCAAAGCCGCGGTTGATGCCGATTGGACAAAGGACGCGCCCGGCGTGCGTCATAAAATCACGGTCGCCGATCTCCCGCCGCCGTACCAGACAGAGTCAGTCACCAATGACGCCAAAGTCGTCGCTCGTCCGCCCGGCGCGCAGCTGCGCGTGCTACCCGGTTTCAAGGTCGAACAATACGCGCAGGGCTTGCGAAATCCGCGCTACCTCCTCACGGCGCCGAACGGCGACATTTTCGTGACCGAGAGCCGAGGAAACGAGATCAAAGTGTTTCGCGACTCGGACGGCGACGGCAAAGCGAACGCGAACGAGAAGTTCGCGACGGAAGGGCTGAACAAACCCTTCGGGATCGCGTTCTACCCGCCGGGACCTGACCCGCAGTTTCTCTACGTCGCGAACACGGACGGTGTCGTCCGTTTCCCCTATCGGAATGGGGACCTCAAAGCGCGTGGCCCGGTCGAGAAACTGAGCGCCGAGTTATCCGAAGGTGGGCTGCTGCACGGCGGCGGGCATTGGACGCGCGACATCACCTTCTCTCAGGACGGCAAGAAGATGTACGTCTCGATCGGCTCGAAATCGAACGTCTCCGACGACGACGAGGAAGCGGACCGCGCCCGCATCTTCGAGTTCAACCCCGACGGCACCGGGCGCAAAGTCCACGCCTGGGGCGTGCGCAACGCCGTCGGGATCAAGTTCCGTCCGGGCACGAACGATCTCTGGATGAGCGTGAACGAGCGCGACATGGTCGGCGACGGCCTCGTGCCCGATTACATCAGCCGAGTCCAGCCCGGCGGGTTCTATGGTTGGCCATGGTATTACCTCGGCGCGATGCAGGACCCGCGGCACAAAGGCAAAAAGCCAGAGCTCGCGAGCAAAGTCCTCGTCCCGGACGTGCTTGTGCAGAGCCATTCAGCGACGCTGAACCTCTGCTTCTACGATGGCGCGATGTTCCCGGCCGAGTTCAAAGGCGACATCTTCGCCGCCTTCCACGGCTCCTGGAACAAGAAGCAGCGCACCGGCTACAAAATCGTCCGCGTGCCGTTCGATAAAGGAACGGGCAAGCCACGCGGCGACTACGAGGATTTCGTGACCGGCTTCGTCACGCCGGAGGCGAACGTGTGGGGCCGTCCGGTCGGTATCACCGTCGCGAAAGACGGCGCGCTGCTCTTCAGCGAAGACGGCAACGACACCATCTGGCGGGTGAGCTACGCCAAGTAGTCCGCTGTAGTCGGGGACGCTGTCCCCCGCTGGTCTATCGTGCTGCGAACGTCTCAGACCAACCGAGGACAGCGTCCTCGGCTACAACGCTTCGCGCGCCGCTTCGTCACGCCGGCCGAGCTGCGCGCGGACGGATGCTCCCGCTCCTTGCTAAACCTGTGTGGCCTTGGCCTGAAGCATCTTCGTTCGGCGCGGCTTGCGCCAGCATAGCGGGATGGATGTTCGCCGAGCATGAACAAACGGCAGCGATACGGCAATCGCTTCTTTCGCCATCTTTGTGACAATTGTGCTGCGTCTCGAGCTCACGCCAGCAGCTCGTACGACAACACGCTAAGGCAATAAATCGCCGCCGTTTCGACGCGCAGGATAACCGGCCCAAGTGTGATCGGGCGGCAGCCGCTGCTGCGGGCGAGGTTTAGCTCGGCGGGGGTGAAATCGCCCTCCGGGCCGATGAGCATGAGGACGCTGGCCGGCCTGTCACCGTGCTCCGCGACGTGCTCGGCGAGGATCTTTTTCAGGTGGAACGCGTCGGATTGCAGCGAGCCGATGAGCTGAAGATCGAAGCACGGCCGCTCGCTGAAAAACTGCGCCATCGTGCGCGGCGTCGCCACATCCGGCAGCCAGTTCTGGCCGCATTGCTTGGCGGCTTCGATCGCGACGGTCTGCCACTTCGATTGCTTCTGCGCGGCGTCGTCTGCGCCGAGGCGGACGATCGTGCGATCGGAGATGATCGGCACGATCTCGGCCGCGCGGATCTCGACCGCTTTCTGCACGATCAGGTCCATGTTTTTCCCCTTCGGGATGGCCTGGCCAAGGGTAATGCGACAGCGGAGCGGGGGCGTGGCCGCTTCGTGCAGTTTGCGCAGCTCGATCTCGCGCGCGCCGACCGCCGTGACTTCGGCCGTGACCTCCCGGCCGCGGCCGTTGAAGAGGACGGCTTTGTCGCCGGGCTGCATGCGGAGCACGTTGCGCGCGTGGTGCGCCTCGGAGCCGGTGAGGCGGAGCGCGCCGCCCTGCCACTCAGCCGGCGGGATGTAGAAGCGATGCAGGAGAAAGGCGGCAAACGTCGAACGCTGAACGCGGAAGGTCCAACATCGAATGCAGGACCTGTATCGCGGTGCAGACGCGGGGTGTGCTGTCGACCTACACGCCGCAAGGTGGCGCTTGCCACGGGTAAGCGGCGATAGGCCTGTGGTGTCGAGCTAGCGGAAGAATTCCTTCGCGCGGTCGAAGAAGCTTTTGTGCAGCGGGGTGTTCTCCTCGCCGCAGAGCTCGGCGAATTCCTCGAGCTTCTGGCGTTGCTCGCTGTTCAGCCGCGTGGGCACCTCGACAACGACGCGCGCGAGCAGGTCGCCGTGATCGCGGCCGTTGACGTTGACGATGCCTTTGTCGCGCAGCTTGAATATCTGGCCGCTCTGCGTGCCGGCGGGGATCTTGAGGTTCGCCTTGCCTTCGAGCGTCGGCACCGCGATCTCGCCCCCGAGCGCGGCGAGCGTGAAC
>DATHXZ010000371.1:0-5057 GCA_035459405.1 Chthoniobacterales bacterium | reverse complement strand
CTTCTTCGGCGCGACCTTCTTGATGTAATCGAGGATCGACTCGCGCGACGCATGCGCGCTGAATTGAAACGTCTCGATGTTGCACCGCAATTCCTGCGGTGCCGCATCCGGATCGAGTGCCACCTGGTCGCCCGGCTTCGCCATCCGCAGAATGCCGGCCGGCGTTTTCGGGTCTGCGTAACCGACGAAGAAAATCGAATGCTTCGGATCGCTGACGATCTGTCGCGCGAACGTGTTGGAGAGCGTCTTCGGCGTCATCATCCCGCTCGAGAGCGCGTAGATGCGGCCGCCGCGCGGCGACGCTTCGTGGATGTTTTGCCCGTTGAGCACGAACGGCTCGAGCGCTTCGAGTAATTGCAGGCGCGGGAAATTGCGCCGGCTGGTCAGCGCATATTTGTCGTAAATCTCAGTCATGCGCGTGCTCAGGCCACCGATGTAGATCGGGAACTGGCCGAGCAGCTTCTCGCGACGAAACCTGTAGAACATCGCCAGCGCTTCCTGCGTTTTGCCGAGCGCAAACACCGGCATCAGCACGCATCCTCCGCTCTCGAACGCGCGCACGATCGCCTCCGCCAGTCTTCGCTCCTCCTCTGCGCGCGTGAAGCCTTCCGGCAGCGGATGATCGCCGCGCGTCGTTTCGACGATTAGCACGTCGATGCCTTCGGTCGGGAACTTCGCGCCTTGCGCGATCGTCTGGTCCTCGAAGTTGACGTCGCCGGTGTAGAAAATTGTCCGGCCTTCAGCGCGCATCACCACGCCGGCCGAGCCGAGCACATGGCCCGCATCGATGAACTCGAACGTGATGCCGTTCTCGTCCCGATTTCGCTGTCGCTGGCCTTTGAGGTTCACGACCTGACGGAACCGACACACGCGCCAGGCGTCGGATGCGCGATCGGCTTCCTTGTGTGTGAAGAGCGGATAGAGCGTGTGCCCGAGCTCTTCGCGCTGCCGCGTCATGACGTTGACGGAGTTGTGGAGCAACGCATCGCCGATGTCAGCGGTCGCCTCAGTCATGAAGACGCGCGCCTGCGGCTGCCGCCGCATCAACACGGGCAGCGTGCCGATGTGATCCTGGTGCGCGTGCGACACGATGATCGCGTCGATGTCACGCCCCTCGATCGCATCGAAATTCGGCAAAGCATCATCGCCGTCCTTCTCCGGGTGCATTCCGGAGTCGAGAACGAGCGACTGACCCTCGGCCTCAAGATAATAGGAGTTCGCGCCGATCTCGGTATCGCGCGTCAGGTTGGTGAACTTCACAGGCGTTTGGATCCTAGGGCAGCGGAGGTGGAATCGCGACGGTAGTGCCGGCCGCGGGATCGCGCTTGCGGAAGATCAGCCCGAAAAGCACCAACAGCCAGATCGTACCGATCGGCAGCGTCCCGGGTAACCAGATCTGCCATCGATCGAGAATAGCGAGCGCGGCGAGGCAATATCCGGCCGAGACTGCGATGCCGGCGAGGATCAGATCTGTCCGATCCATCTTGCTGACAAAGGTGGCGCACGCCGCAATCGCGATGAGAAGCACGCAATCCACCAGCCAGGTAATGCGTCGCAAGTAGGTGTTCGATTGGATCGTCGCAATCGTGGCCGCGAACACGTCTGGCGGCGCAAGCGGATTCGCGGGTGTCCGCGCAAGGACGATGTGTTCTTTCAAATCCGTTAGCGTTCGCTCAGATTCGTTAGGCGATTCACGATGCTGGGTTGCGAGCAACAGCTCGTTCAACGTCAGGCGACGCGCCTTCGTCTCGCCATTTGGATGCACCACCACCGTGCCGTCAGAGCCGATCGGAATCTTCTTACCGCCGGGCAATTCAATGTGCGAGCCGATCTCGATCTTCACCTCGGCAGCTGTGATCCGCAGCCAAAGGAGAATCGCTTGCAAGGGGAACGCCGGCACCACCTCGCCACGATAAAGAAAGAGCAGCGGCACACGCAGAGGCGTCGTCACTTCATCCGGCAGATTGACGAAGCCGACTGTCGAAATCAGACGCATATCTTCGGCTGGCTGCCGCCCGACTCCCGAAAACTCCGGGAGGTTGCCGCGTCTGCCTTTCACTTCCTTGAACCCGCGGAACTCGACTACTGGCGCATCAGGATCAGGCGTGGAAGTAAGCTCTGCGCCTAACAAGAGCTTCGGCACCCGCATCGCCTGGTCGATGAACACCTGCTCCTGGTCTTTATCGCGCTCGCGCCAGCGGAGCACGGTCTCGAACGCGACCACTTCCGGCTGAAACTCGAGCGCTGATTGCAGGAAAAGCGCGAACTCGAGCGGCGAAATCGCGATCCCACTGGCGACCTGTGTTGCACCCGTCGCGGCGGCTGGATCCTCACCCGGCGGCGCTTTCTCCATCAGCGGGTCGCGCCCGATCTCTACAACCGTCAGCGGCACCTGGGGCCCGGCCGGCTGCGAGTGTTTCAGGAGCCAGCGGAGATAGACCTCATCCCACTGCCGAAAGGCCGGCTCCCGTAACAGGAGCAGCCCGAGCAGCACGACCACCAGCATGAGCCATGGTGAAGGTCGCTGCATCGCGGAATAGAAGAGGGCAGCGTGACAGCTGACAAGTGAAGAGTTGCCGCGAACCGGCGCGATCGTCATGTGGTAGGGACATCGCGCTGCGATGTCCGACGCGCGTCGCTCGCACGATGAGCATCGAGCGTCGTTCAGCCTGCCACGCATCTCGGACGCCGCAGCGCGGCGTGCGTACCTTGCTAGCGACTCAGCTCAAGCATGCGCAGGATCGGCGCCTCGGCCCGCTTCCGGAGCGGCTCCGGGAGCGTAATCTCGGGCTCCATCTCCAGGAGCGCGGCATGCGCCTTCTCCAGCGTGTTCATCTTCATGAACCGGCAGTCGGCGCACGCGCAGTGGTCGGTCGGTCCAGCGATGAAATTCTTGCCCGGAACTTCGCGGCGCAGCCGATGCAGCATGCCGGCTTCCGTCACAATGATGATGTCGCCCGCCGGCGAGCTTTTGCAGAACGTCACCATCTTCTCGGTCGAGCAGACTTCGTCAGCCAGCAGGCGGACAGCGAACGTGCACTCAGGATGGGCGACGACAGGCGCGTCTGGAAATTCGTCGCGGATGCGCCGGATGCTTCGCGCTGTGAACTCGACGTGCACGTAACAATTGCCCTGCCACAGATCCATATGGCGGCCGGTTTTCTCCATCACCCACGCGCCGAGATTCTGGTCGGGTACGAAGAGGATGTTCCGATCCGCGGGCGCCGCGCGGACGATCTTCTCCGCGTTGCCGCTCGTGCAAATGACATCCGACAGCGCCTTCACGCCCGCGCTGCAATTGATGTAGGCGATGACGTAGTACTTCTTCTCGCGGTGCTGCTCGAGGAACGCGGCGAGCTTGTCGGGTGGGCAGGATTCCGAGAGCGAGCAGCCGGCATCCAGGTCCGGGAGCAGCACACGCTTCGACGGATTGATGATCTTCGCCGTCTCGGCCATGAAATGAACGCCGCAGAAGAGGATCACGTCGGCGTCGGTCTCCGCCGCCTGGTAGCTCAAGCCTAGCGAGTCTCCGACGTAATCCGCGATTTCCTGGATTTCGCGCACCTGGTAGTTATGCGCCAGGATCACGGCGTTGCGCTCACGCTTGAGCTCCGCAATCTGCTCCGCCAGGTCGAATACGGCACTCCGGCTCGGAGCGAAGTTTACACCACTGCTTACCATCGGTTAACGTCGTTGGATTAGCTCCGAAACTCAACCACCTACCTTCCAGCTTGGCTTCATCGGCGCGGGCAAACTCGCTGGCTCCGTCATTCGCGGACTCCTTCTGAAGGGCGTCTGCATGCCCAGGCAGATCATCGCCAGCGAGCCAAACGACGAGCTGCGCCAGATGTGGGAACGGGATGCGGGGATCTGCGTTACGGCCGACAACATGGAAGTCGCGCAACGTGCGACGGTGGTCCTCATCGGCGTTAAACCCGGTGTCGTCCTGCCGGTGATTCAGCAGGCCGCGCCCGCTCTTTCGGGCAAGGTGGTCGTCTCGCTCGCCGCTGGCACGCGCCTCGCGAGCATGGAAGCGCTCGGCGATGCGCGCTTCATGCGGGTGATGACGAATATCCCATCAGCACTGGGCGACGGCGCGAGTGCGCTCGCCCGCGGTTCGCGCACCACGGATGAAGATGTCGAGCAGGTGCGCACGATGTTCGGCGCTATCGGCGTGATTGTCGAAGTGGCCGAGGATCAGATCGATGCGGTCACGGCATTGGCCGGGAGCGGCCCCGCTTTCGTCTACTCGGTCATTGAGGCGCTTGCGCAGGGTGGCGAGCGAGAAGGGCTGCCGCCCGGCACTGCGCTCGCTCTCGCCACATCCACCGTGCTCGGCGCGGCGCGTTATGCCTCTGCGAGCAACGCGACGCCTGAGGAACTTCGTCGCATGGTAATCACACCAGGCGGAACGACGGCGGCCGGGTTAGCCGCAATGGAGAGGCTCGGCACGACAGAAGGGCTGATCGCCGCAGTGCAGGCGGCCGCTGAACGCGGTCGCGAGATGGCAGCAAGCTGACCCCGTAGCGGTGGTCTACAACCACCGTTGTAGCCGAGGACGCTGTCCTCGGCCGCCGCGATGCCATCCGCGGCTACAGTAGCGCCGCGCGCATGACATCGACGGGCGCATCCCCTTCGAACCACCGCTCGAAAGCGAGCGCCCCCTGGTGCAGCAGCATCGAGAGGCCATTCGCACCGCGCGCTCCGGCGTCGGCGGCGGCTGTGAGCAGCGGCGTCCGACCTGAGGCGTAGACAATGTCGTAGACCATCAGGTGCGGCTCGAGCAGCTGCATAGGAAGCACCGGCGGATCGGAGCGCTTCATGCCAAGCGCGGTGGCATTCACGATCAGATCGATGTTCGCGATCTGCGCACGCAGCGCGCCCTGTTCCCAGGGCACCGCCTGCAAACGCGGCACTGGCCCGGAGACCCGCGTGTCGGCGAACGCGGTCTTCAGCTCGGCCGCGAGCTGCTCAGCCTTCTCGGGCGTGCGGTTCACGAGCACAAGGCGCTCGCACCGCTCCGCCGCACACTCCAGCGCGATCGCCCGTCCTGCTCC
>DATHXZ010000370.1:0-5954 GCA_035459405.1 Chthoniobacterales bacterium | reverse complement strand
TCAGTGCCTGTAGCTCAACCGGATAGAGCTTCTGACTTCGGATCAGAAGGTTGGGGGTTCGAATCCCTCCAGGCACGTGCTGTCGAACGAACAGAGACGCTGAGCGCGTCGATTGTCTCACCGGCGGCCGGTGCGATGCGGCCGAGCAGCGAGGCTTCGCCGGAGCAAAGTCGGCGGGCAGCCGCATTGCCCGCGTCTCTGTTCCCGACGCGAACGCCAGTTTCCGTTGCTGTTCTCCAGCCCAATCGGGTGACAGATTGACAAACAATTCATCCGCTCGCGCCGACCGCAATTCAGTGTCGGACGCGGTGAGTTGCACAACCGTGCGGCAGCGCATATCCGCGCCCTTCGGCGCGTTGGCGAACGCAAAATAGTACACGGCATCGCCGCCGTGAACTGATACGATGGGAACCCGTCATTCGAAGAACACCAGGCTCAGGATCAACATCAACCTGTGGCGTTGCTCGAGCAATTGCACGAACGCCAGCAACGCAACGGTGGTCCTCCGATGGACCAACTGCAGGCCCAGTGATAGCCCCGCAGTGAATCGGGACCGTAGCGCATCTGAAAAAGACCGGCGCGAGCAGCAAACTCACCGCAAACACAGAGCGGCGACGTTTAGCAGAGCGAGCGCGACGATGCTGAGTTTGTAACCAAAACGATCAGACAGGTACAGCGGCAGGTTAGCCACCGCGGACAATGCGAAGAATCGCCCCTGGTTCAGGAAAAGATCGTGCGTGCCGGAGGCGATGACTCCCAGCAGTCCATCTGTCCCTCGCGCGAACAGCGCGCGCAGGGTGGACAAAACGTTGTCGTCCCACGAAAAGCCGCTACGCAGCGCCGGTGAGATGACGACGAACGTATTGATGATGGCGAGAGCGGCAGCGATCAACAACGACCACTGACGAACGGCAGCGACGAGCTTCGCGAGTCCGGTCACCCGACGGATGCCGCTCTCTTCCCACTAAAACTGGCCACAGTGCCATAGCCGCCAGGGACAATCCCGCAGGTGCTAGCAGCGCGCGGGGGCGAAGTCTAGCCGCGACTCGTGACGGGCACCTTCTGGATGATCGAGTCGAGCTTGTTCAGGTCGACCGGCTTAACGAGGTGGTGATAGAAGCCGCCGTCGTGGCTCTTCTGGATGTCTTCCTCCATGCCGAACCCCGTCAGCGCAATTCCGGCGATCGGGCGTGTCGCATTTAGCCGCTGCATCAGATCGACCCCGGTGCCATCGGGCAGGCCGATGTCGCTGACGACAATGTCAAATTCTTCGGCCGCGGCGAGATCAAGCGCGTTGCCGACGCTGTGCGCGGGCTGGACGTGATAGCCGCGCCGCCGCAAAAGCTGAGTCAGCGAGCGGTTCGTGTCCTCATGGTCTTCGACGAGCAGGATGCGCATCGTCTTCCTGTCGTGCGGTGATGCGCCGGCGCCGTTTGAATCTTCGGAGGCCGGGATGTTGGTGAGCGGGAATGCGACGGTGAACTTTGCCCCCTGGTCGCGACCGGCACTCTCCGCTGTGATGCGGCCGTGGTGCGCTTCGACCAGCGACTTACTAATCGCCAGGCCGAGACCGAGACCGCCCATACGTGCTCGTTCACCTTGCTCGAACGCTTTGAAAATTTTCGGCAGCGACTCGGCATCGATCCCTACGCCGGTATCGGAGACTTCGACGCAGAACTCGGAGGCGAACTCGTCGTTAGCCGTGCGAATCCGCAATCGTCCGCCACGCGGCGTGAACTTGACCGCATTTTTGATCAGGTTCCAAAAGATCTGCTGTAGCCGCGCAGGATCGGCCTCGAGCCGGACGTCCGATGCGGAAAGCTCCAGCTCGAGCACGAGCTGTTTTTGGTCGATATCAGACTGGCAAATCTCGAGCGCGTTCCGCAACAGGCCGTGTGCATCGACGATTTCGTGGCTCAGCTGCACCTTGCCTTTGCTGATCCGGGTCAGGTCGAGCAGATCGTCGATCAAGCGAGCCTCCAGCTCCACGTTGCGGCGGATCATCTGCAGTGTGGGCCGAATTTTATCGGGGAGGTCGTCTTCTGAATCGAACGCGAGGAGCGAAGTCAGCACGGGCGTGAGTGGCGTGCGCAGCTCGTGGCTGAGCATGGCGAGGAAACGATCTTTCGCGAGGTTGGCGCGCTCGGCTTCTTCGCGCGCCTTTTGCGCCGCTTTGTAGAGGCCGGCGTTGTCGAGCGCGAGCGCCGCGCGTTGCGCCAGCTCTTCCGCGAGGGACAATTCGTTAGGCCCGCAGGTGCGTTGCTCGGTCGTGTTGACCATTGTGATCGCGCCGAGCACGCGATCGCGCGCGCGCAGCGGGACAGCGGTGTAAGACTTGGCGTCGAGCGCGCGAATCAGCTGCCGGTCCTCCTCGCGATCGAACAGATCATGCAAGACCTCCTCGGTGAGGTCGCAGCACATCTCGGATTTGCCGGTCTGGAACACGCGCGTGCCGCCGTGTTTGCTCGCAAGGCTCGTCGGATAACGCTCCTTCAGCTTCTCGAGCTTCTCCGGTTGCGCTGGATCGCGGTGCGCGACGGCCACCTGTTGCAACGTTCCGGACTCGTTCGCGATGTCGATGATGCAAAAGTCGGCGAGCCGCGGCACGACGAGATGCGCGAGGTTCTGGAAGGTCTCCTGAAACTCAAGAGAGCCAGCGAGCACGTTGCTCGCATCGGCCAGGAACGCGAGGCGCTCCTGACGTGCTTCGGCTTCCTGCCGCGCGGCCTGCGCGCGGATGAACTTCGCGCGCTCCTCGCCCTGTCGCTTGATCTGCTCAGTCTTTTTGAACAGGTCGACGAAGACCATGATCTTCGCGCGCAGGATCTCGGGCACGACCGGCGTCAGGATGTAATCGACCGCGCCTAACGAGTAGCCACGCGAGACATGGTTCTCGGTGTCATTGACGGCGCTGATGAAGATGATCGGCGTCGTCTCCGTCCGGGGCCGCTGCCGGATGAGCGAGGCCGTCTCAAAGCCATCCATCTCCGGCATGTTCACATCGAGCAGGATGACGGCGAAGTCCTGCTTGAGCAGGCAACGCAGCGCCTCTTTGCCCGACGTGGCCCGGACGAGGTTCTGATTCAGCTCCTCGAGCAGGATCTCGTGCGCGAGGAGCTTATCAGCACGGTCGTCGACGATGAGGATGTTGACCTTCTCGTCAACATCCTCGGCCGTCGCCGCCGGCTCGGGTGATGTGATCAACGATGTAACCAATTCCGCAGCAGCGTGAGTAGACGTTCCGTGTCGACCGGTTTGGCGACGTAATCGCTTGCGCCGGCTTCGATGCACTTCTCGCGATCGCCTTTCATCGCCTTCGCCGTGAGAGCGATGATCGGCAGCTCGCCGAAGCCATACATGTTACGAATCGCGCGCATCGTCTCGTACCCATCCATCTCCGGAAGCATGATGTCCATCAGAACGACGTCGATACCTTCGTTTGTCCGGAGCGAATCGATCGCGGCGCGGCCGGTTTCCGCCGAGAGCACATCCATCTTGTAGCGTTCGAGCATGCTCGTCATGGCGAAGATGTTTCGCACGTCGTCATCGACGATGAGCACTTTCTTGCCCGCGAGGATCGCGTCCGGATCGTGCAGGCGACGGAGCAGCTCGCGCTTGTCGGCGGGCAGTTGCGCCGCATCACGGTGCAACCAGAGCGCCGTCTGGTCGAACAACCGCTCGGGACTACGCACGTCTTTCACGATCGTGGTCTGGGCGATGCGGTTGAGCTTCTCCTCTTCCTCCGCCGACAGATCTTTGCCGGTGTAGACGATGATCGGCATGTGCGTGTGTTGCGCACGAATTTTGTCGATCAACTCGAAGCCCGACATGTCGGGCAGCATCAGGTCTACGACCACGCAGTCAAACTTCTGCTCGTTCAGTTTCGCGAGCGCTTCGCCTCCATCACCTGCGTCCGTCAGATGCGCCGTTCCGTTGCCGATCAATTCGCGAATGCTGTTGCGTTGCGCTTCATCGTCCTCGATGACGAGCAACTTCTTCGCGCCGTTATCGTGCATCTCGCGCGCTTTCTCGAAGACCTCCTCGACATCGTTCTGCGCGATCGGTTTGGTCAGGAAACGCAACGCCCCCTGCTTGAGCGCGTTCTGCGGCTGATCGTCCGCCGAGATGATGAAGACAGGAATGTGCCGTGTCGTGAGATCGGTCTTCAGGCGGTCGAGCACCTTCCAGCCGCTGATATCCGGCAGGCTGATGTCGAGCGTGATCGCGGTTGGTGAGAACTCGCGCACGAGCTCCAGTCCGGTGTTACCGCGCGAGGTGACGATTCCTTTGAACCCCTTCTCACGCGTCAGATCGAGCAACCACTGCGCGAAGTCGCGATCGTCCTCGACAATCAAGACGGCCTTGTCGCCGGGCAGGATGTTCGAGCGATCGTCCTCGAGCGTGAAGCGCTCCACTGCAGCTGCAGGGGCGGCGGCCTTGACGGGCGAATCGCCATTGCCGTAGCCGTTGCTGTGACCGTTGGTGCCTGAGCGGTCACGGTTTTCAACCGGCAGATGGACCACTGGGGCTGGCTTCTCCGCCGGGACCGTGCTGTAGCTTTGCGGCAGGAAGAGCGTGAACGTGCTCCCGCGGCCTTCACCACTATCGAGGCGGATCTCGCCGCCAAGGACGCGCGCAAGCTCGCGGCTGATCGCAAGGCCCAGACCGGTGCCGCCGTACTTGCGGCTCGTGCTGCCGTCGGCCTGCTGGAACGCTTCGAAGATCGTCTGCTGCTTGTCGGACGGAATGCCGATGCCGCTGTCGCTGACCGAGAACGCGAAGACCGCGTCCGCGCGATTGAGCGATGCGTTCTCCGCGCTCCAGCCGCCTTTCGCAGGCGCGACGCGCAGGTTCACATAGCCGCGTTCGGTGAACTTGAATGCGTTCGAGAGCAGGTTCTTCATCACCTGCTCGAGACGCTGCGCATCCGTGCGCACTGCGGTCGGCATCGATGGATCGATGTTGATGTTGAAGCTGACGCCCTTCCCTTCCGCAACGTGCCGGAACGTGCGCTCCATGCTCTGGCGCAGCTCGTCGAACCGCAGCTCGCCGACGTCCAGCGTGACGGTGCCCGACTCGATCTTCGAGAGATCGAGAATGTCGTTGATCAAGCGCAGCAGGTCCTTTCCTGATCCGCGGATCGTCTTCGCAAATTCCACCTGGCGCGACGTGAGGTTGCCATCCGGATTGGCAGAGAGTTGGTCGGCGAGGATGAGCAGGCTGTTCAACGGCGTGCGCAGTTCGTGCGACATGTTCGCGAGGAACTCGGACTTGTAGCGTGACGTGAGCGAGAGCTGCTGCGCCTTGCCTTCCAGCGCCTGGCGAGCTTGCTCGACCTCACGGTTCTTGTGCTCGACCTCGGCGTTCTGCTCGAACAACTGACGCGCTTTTTCTTCCAGCTCCTGGTTGGTCTGCTGGAGTTCCTGCTGCCGGCTTTGCAGTTCGGCGGCCAGCGATTGCGATTGCTTGAGGAGGTCTTCCGTCAGCGTGTTCGCTTCGATCGTGTTGAGCACGATACCGATGCTTTCGGTGAGCTGGTCGAGGAACGCCTGGTGCGTCGGGTTGAAACGATCGACCGATGAGAGTTCCATCACCGCCTTCACCTGGCCTTCGAACACGATCGGCAGGACGACGATGTTCTTCGGCGCTGACTCGCCGAGGCCTGAGCTGATCTGCACGTAATCGCTCGGCACGTTCGTGAGGAGGATGCGCTCTTTCTCGAGCGCCGCCTGGCCGACGAGTCCCTCGCCCAGCTTGAAGCGATTGTTGACGCCTTTGCGTTCGCGATAGGCGTAGCTGGCGAGGAGCTTGAGCTCGGCATCGCCGTCATTTCCGTTTGCGCCATCCATGATGTAGAAGACGCCCTGCTGCGCGGAGACGACTGGCGCGAGCTCCGACAGGATCATGCGGCCGACCGTGAGCAGGTCTTTCTGGCCCTGCAGCATGCGGGTGAA
>DATHXZ010000369.1:0-4809 GCA_035459405.1 Chthoniobacterales bacterium | reverse complement strand
GTGCAACTGCGCGATGGATTTACTGCCTGCGACAACCGTGCTTCGCCCGGCAGCGCGCACCTGCTCAGCGACCGTCGGCAGCGCCAGGTATTTCCCGCCGCTCACTTCGTCGCCTTTTCGCACGAGCTCTTCGAACGCGGTATCGATCATCTTTTCGGCGCGAATGGCTGGACGGTATTCGCGATTGGCGAGCAGCCCGGTGCGATTGGGGTACGCGCCGATCGCGATCGCAGTGCCGTTCACCTGGGTCATCGTCGGATACACAGAGTGGTGATTCGCGAACCAGACGCCTTCGTCGCGGAGTTTCCAGAGGGTCGGAGTATGCTCCTCGGTTACCATATCCGGGCGCATTCCGTCCCAGACGACCAGGACGACTCTCCTCGCCTCTGATGCGCCGGCTGACGCGAGCGACAGTGCCGCCGCGATCACCGCCGCGACGAGCTTACGGAACGACGTTCGCGCGCGACTGGTAGGGACATCGCGCTGCGATGTCCGAGGCGCGTGGTTCGCTTCGTGACGCTCGCACGTTGCCAGCGTGAGCGACACGCCTCGGACGCCGCAGCGCGGCGTCCCTACCACAAGGCTACGATGCGAACGCCTCGACGGCATCGTGGCAACGCGGTCCGCTGCTAGACGAAGTGCCACTTCGGCTGGCGCGTCTTCGCATCCGTTTCCCACAATCGTACGCCACCCAGGTAGGCGTTGCGGTTGTGTCCGAGCTCCACCCCATCGGGGACGGCGTCCATGTTTTTGGAATTACCGCCGCCGAGCACCACGTACTCAGCGATGAACGCCACCTTCATCTTCGCGACGACATCTCTGACTTCGCCGCGCCATTTGCGTTTGCCGAGCCGCTCCAGACCGCGCTTGCCGACCACGTCCTCGATCTTCACCACCCCGGGATACGGGAGATCGCCGAGCTCCAGCGGCATGACGTTGCGACCCCAGATCAATGTCGAGCCGAGGCCCGTGCCGAGGCCGAGAAAAAGCATCCTCCCACCGTGGTAGCTGCCGAGCGCCTGCATGGCGGCGTCGTTGACGACGCGGGTCGGCTTGCCTAACGACTTCTTCAGGTCGACGTCCGTCCAGCCGCCCGCGAGGTGCTTCGGATCCTTGAGGATCTTGTCCTTGACCACGACTGATGGAAATCCGAGCGAGATGGCGTCGTATTCCCAATCGCTGGCCACTTCCTTGATCTGCGCGACGAGGTCGGCGGGCGAGAGACGTTTGCCCGATGGGAATTTGCGCTTCTCATCGCGCGAGATCAGCAGCTTCACGTTCGTTCCACCGATATCGACAACGAGGATCTTCTTCTTCATGCGCGATCCTTTCGCGGCGGGTTCTCTCCCTTTGCGCCGGAGCGTCCACGGCGGGTGGTCTGCAGGGGCGTGACGGTCTGGTTGGTGACGATCGGCGCGAGCTTGATGACGGCGGTATTCTGCGCCTCGGCGAGCTTGCGCGCCTGCCGGCGGGAACGCTCGCGAAAATGCAACTGGGCCTGCGCCTTCTCGGCTTCGTTCGCCGGCTGAAGGCGTTTGTATTTGCCGTCGGCCTGCAATTCGCGCGCTTTCACCGTATCGGCGAGGAAGCAAGGCAACACCTCGTTGATGATCTCGTCGCGCAACGCCGGGTCTTCGATCGGGAAGGCGATTTCGACGCGGCGCAGGAGGTTGCGCGGCATCCAGTCGGCGCTTGCCAGGTAAACGACGGGCTCGCCGGCGTTCTCGAAGTAGTAAACGCGGCTGTGCTCGAGAAAACGCCCTACGATGCTGACGACGCGGATGTTCTCGCTCAGGCCGGGAACGTTCGGCCGGAGGCAGCAGATGCCGCGAACGATGAGGTCGATTTTCACGCCGGCGCATGAAGCTTCGTAGAGCTTCTCGATGAGCTCCTGGTCGACGAGCGAATTGAGCTTCACGATGATGCGCCCGCCACGGCCTGCGAGGGCGTGATCGCGCTCGCGTTCGATGTAGCCGACGAGGCGCTTGTTGAGGTCGAACGGCGCGACCATCAGCTTCTCGAGGCCCGGATAGCCCGCGAGACCAGTCAGGGTGTTGAATACGATCGCGACCTCATCGGTGATCTTCGGGTTGGTGGTGAAGAGGCTGAAATCCGTGTAGATGCGCGCGGTGCGCGGGTGGTAGTTGCCCGTGCCGAGATGGACGTATTGGCGCAGGCGATCTTCGTCGCGCCGAACGATGAGCAACGCCTTGCAATGCGTCTTGAGCCCGACGACGCCATAGACCACATGCGCGCCGGCTTCCTCGAGACGCCGCGCCCACTGGATGTTCGCCGCTTCATCGAAGCGCGCGCGCAGCTCGACCAGTGCGGTGACTTGCTTGCCGGCATTGGCGGCTTCGATCAAGGCCTGCACGATGGGCGAATCACCGCTCGTGCGGTAGAGCGTGATCTTGATTGCGAGCACGTGCGGATCGCGCGCGGATTTCTCGATCAGCTCCACGACCGGATCAAAGCTCTCGTACGGGTGATGCAGCAGGACGTCCTGCCGCCGCATCACTTCGAACAGGTCTGCATGCGCGGGAAGTGTGAGATCGCGGACCGGTTGGAAGACGCGGTCCTTGAGCTTGGCGAATGCGTCGTTCGTCACGAGCGGCATGAGGTGCGTCATCGTGAGCGGGCCATTGACGCGATAGAGATCCGGCTCGCCGAGGTTAAAGAAGCGGAGCAACAGTTCGCGAACGTCGCGCGGACAATCAGCCTCCACTTCCAGTCGCACGGCGTTACCGCGGCTCGACCGCCGAAGTTCCTGCTCGATGCTGCGCAGCAGGTTCTCGGCTTCCTCTTCGTCGATGTAGAGGTCGCTGTTCCGCGTCACGCGAAATGCGTGCACGCCATCGAGGATCAGGCCGGGGAAGAGGTCGGCGATGTTGTGCTTAATCAGCGCCGCCAGATAGATGTATTCCCACGGTTCGTCCTGGCCTTTCGTCCGCGGTATCAGGATCAAGCGCGGCAAGACGCGCGGCACCTGCACGATGGCGTGCAACTGCTCGCCGCCTTTCTCCGTGCGCGCGCGGACGAGCAGGTTGTGGCTCTTGTTCAGCAGCTGCGGGAACGGATGGCTCGCGTCGACGGCAAGCGGCGTAAGCATCGGGAAGACTTCGTCGCGGAAATAACGGCGGGCCCACGCGGCGCGTTTCGTATTGAGCTGCGCGATGTCGTGGACGCGGATGTTGTTTTTCGCCAACGCCGGCGCGAGCTCGGCGTTCCAGAGCGCGTATTGGTCGGCGACAAGCTCGTGCGTGCGCCGCTGGATCGCGTCGAATGCTTCCGTGGGTGTGAGTCCATCGGGGCCGATGTCGCTCGTCTCGCTCTCGATTTGCTGCTTGATGCCGGCGACGCGGATCTCGAAGAACTCGTCGAGATTCGAGCTGAAGATCGTGAGAAATTTCACCCGCTCGATGAGCGGTTGGGTAGGATCCTCGGCTTCCTCGAGAACTCGGCGATTGAACTCGAGCCAGCTCAGCTCGCGATTGATGAAATTGTCCGATGCGGAAAATCGAGAGCGCGCTGTTGACTCGGGCGCATCCGGCAGGGCGACGATGTTTGGCGCGTCGTCGCCGGGAAATGATTGTGGCTTTGGCTGCATCGCGTGGCTCCTGTGCCCGCGACGCTACTCGCCGAACATGCGGCCGAAGATGCCGCGTTTCGCCTGCTTGGCCGCCACGATTTGTGGCCAGAGCTCGACGATCTCGAGCGCGATGAAGCGGAACAATGTGAGCCGCGCAAACTTGAGGTCGAGGCGAAGGTTTTTCGCGATCTGCGCGATCGAGCGGGCGCCGTTGAACTGCGAGGCGAACTGCGCTTCCGCGACCGTCAGGCGCAGGTTTTGCACGCGCTGAAAACCGTCGCGCGTGTAAGCGGGAATGGAGGACGGATCGTAATCCGCCTGATTGCCGAGCTCCTGAAACTGGATGAAACGCAACGTGCCGAGCGCCCAGTGATCGATGTCTTCCTCAGCAGGAACGTCGGTCGCGTAGGCTGGCAGTTGATCGGCTTGCTCGAAGACGAAGCGGACGCGCGGCAGCGTCCACATCTGCGCGAAAAGTTTCTGCCCGTAATGCTGCACGAGCTGCAAGGCCGGTTCGCGCAGGATCAGTTCTTCCTGCGCCAGAGTGATGAACAATGGCTGGCCGGTGTGCCGTTGTTGCTCGCGGGCAGCGTTTGTCCGCTCTGCGTCCACATTGACGAGCGTGATCGGCGATTCTGCGCAGTAGAGATCCGGGTCGCGTGAAGTCGCAAGGAGGATCTGCCCATCGCGCGCGAGCAGATCAACTGGTTCGCGGCTCCAGAAGCAGCGCAGCGTGCCGGTGAGCTTCTGTTTGCTGATCGTGTGCAGCGCCCAGTTCAGTGAGAAGAAGCTCGTGTCGCCGCTGAAGAAGGCGGCGCCGTTCGTCGCGACGGGCTCGGCCGCAGCTGGCGGCGCGGAAGCGATGAATTGATCGCCTGTTGCGGGCTGGAAGTCCGTGGCGGCAGGCGCGGAATAATCGGGCGCGGAATAATCGGGCGCGGCTGTTTCGGGCGCTGGCTCGGCCCAGGTGGCTGGGGGCGGAGGGGCAGCGCTCCACCAGGGCTGTTCGCCGCCACCTGCCGCGGCTTCGAGCGTGGCGGTCTCCGAAGCCTGCTCCGGAGCGGGGTCGGTGAATGATTCCGCAGCCGGCTCCTGAGGGATCTCGGGGGCGGCCATCGCACCCGCATCCGGGTCGTCCGCAGGCGCCCAACCGCTCTCGACCGGCTGCTCGGGTTGCGTCGTCTGTTGTTCAGGCTCGGCAGCCTGCGCCGGCATGTATG
>DATHXZ010000368.1:0-3724 GCA_035459405.1 Chthoniobacterales bacterium | reverse complement strand
CAGCACCGCCACATCGAACGCTGCCTGGCGTTTCAGAAGCCGGGCGATCGTGAATGGCGACGCCGCCGGCAACGGCACGGTCTCGTCGACTTCGGAGACGAGCTTCCACACGGCCGCGAGTTTCTCGGGCGCGGCGACGGTGACGTGCGCGTCTGGCCGCCCGCGTTTGATGGCGCGCACAGCGGGCACGCTGATCACGCTGTCGCCTAACCAGTTGGTCGAACGGATCAGTATTCGAAACGGCTTCAAAGTCCCCGCAGAAGCTTCGGGCGGGAGATAGATGCCGCGCTTGTATCGCGCCACCAGCAGGTTCGGCTTCGGCGTTTTCCAGCGGTTGTGCACCCAGAACCAATCCTCCGGCGCGCGGCGAATCTGCTCGGCGATGACCGCGTTTGCTTTGGCCGTGATCGTTTCGACCGAGTCGCCTGCAGCGTTCAGCGGCGGCGTGAACACCATTCGCCAGCGCGCGGGACTCGAGGTGTAGATCGCCGCCCCGATGACGGCGGCCTTCGTCCGTTTCGCGAGCAAGCCCGGTAGAGGTGACGTGGATGCGAGGCGCCCGAAAAACGGCGTCCAAAGTCCCTGATCACCGGCGTGCTGGTCGCTCAGGATGCCGATCGCGCCGCCAGAGCGCAGCAGCTCGATCGCGCCGTGGAATCCCTCGCGCCGATCGAACAATTCCAACCCTGCGCGCGCCCGTTTTTGCCGCACATCTGCGTCGATGTAGCGGTTCCCGAGCTGCTGATAAACAGTCGCCGTGCGGACGTAATGCAACTCGCGCGCGAGCAGCTGCGCGAAAAGTTCCCAGCTGCCCAGATGACTGATGACGAGCACGACCGGACGTCCGGCGCGCAGCTCGTTGTGCACAAGGTCGATGTTCTCGATCTCGAGGCACTTCGCTGCATCTTCCAGGCGCATCGTGCCGATCTTGACGGTGCAAAGGAGGTTGGCGCCGAGCCGTTGAAAGTGTCGCCGCGTCAGTCGAGACAGCTCGCGATCAGGCATCTCGCCGCCGAATGCAATCGTGAGGTTCGCACGCGCAAGGCGCCGATATTTGCCGGCGATGAGCCATGCGCCAAGCCCCAGCAGTTCGCCCGTCGCGAAAAGGATTCGCAGCGGGATCACACTGACAATCGCCGCCGCCGCCCGATACAAAACATAGATGCTGAAATCGACCATGCAGGATCAGCGCTCGCCGACCGCGGACGGGCGCGGCAACGTTAATTTGCCTGCGTAGGCCTTCAATCAATATAATGTGCCGGTGTTGCAGGCGGCCGCTCAATCTCTTCGCTCCGACTTCGCGCGCGTGCTCGCGCAGAAGTTTGGGCCGGCGCGGCTCCTCATCGTCAGCAGTGCGTGCGACGAGCTGAAGAGCCAATTCGCGCACCTTGGGCGACATGCCACGGTGTGCGAGTCAGCGACCCATCTGGCGGCGTGCCTGCCAGGCAACGGGCACACGCCAGTCGCTGATCTCGCCGTGTGGATGTACCCCAAAGAGAACACCGAAGACGACGCTGCCGTAGCCGAAGTAGCGCGTGTCGCTGTGAACGTGATGCTGTGTCCCGAGGCCGGAGCCGAGGTCGCCAAGCGGCGGCCACATCTGGTGGAAAAATTCCGCCGCTACGGTCTGGTGCCGGATTACGACTGCGATGTCTCTGATCTCGATCCCGGCGCGATCCGCCTGGCTCGCGGCGACATCGGGCCGGCGGATGCGTTGCTCCCATCGGTGGGGACGGCCTTCGCGCGTCTGAACCAGCAGATGCGCGGCCTCGAGCGCACGCTTCGCACGCGCATGTCGGAGCTGGAAGCCGCCGATCGGCACATCGCGAAGCTCGAAGAGAAGGTGTTGAGCTTGAAGGAAGCGAAGCGCGAACTGAAGCAGCTCAAGCAGGAGAAGCAGGCGCTGCGAAAGTGCCCGGAGCGGAAGATCGGGCAGGTGATCCTCGCGCCCTACCGCCTGCCGCAGAAGTTGTTTCGCGAAGTCGGCAAACGCCTGCAGCCGCCGCCGGGTCACGCGCCGCGACAAGCCGTCGATTCGGCGAGCGAGTATCAAGCGTGGCTGCTGCGGCATAGCCCGACTGCAGACCAGGTCGCAGCGATGCGCGTGGAATCGCGCGCCTTCCGCTATGCGCCGCTCATCAGCATCATCACTCCTGTTTTCAACACCCCGGTGCCGTGGCTGGAGGCCGCCGTGGAGTCGGTGCTGGTGCAGGCGTACGAAAATTGGGAGCTGATCCTAATCGACGATGCTTCAACAGACGCGGCGACGGTGGCCGCGTTGCCGGAGTTCGCCGGGCGCGACGAACGCATCCGTGTCGCGCGCTTGCCGCAGAGTGGCGGCATTTCGGCCGCCTCGAACGAGGGGCTGGCCGGCGCCTCCGGCGAATTTGTCGGGCTGTTCGATCACGATGACCTGCTCGAGCCCGACGCGTTGTACCAAACCGCCAAATTGCTGCAAACGCATCCCGACGCGGACCTGATTTACTCCGATGAAGATAAGCTGACCGAGCACGGTTTCGATGCACCGTTGTTCAAGCCGGATTGGTCCCCCGATTTCTTTCTCTCCTACAACTACATCTGCCATTTCACCACGTTGCGTCGCAGCATCGTTGATGAAGTCGGCGGGTTCCGCTCGCAGTTCGACGGTGCGCAGGACTACGATCTGTTTCTCCGGATCGTCGAGCGCACGCAGCGGATCCACCACGTGCCGCGCATTCTTTATCACTGGAGGCGCAGCGCTTTTTCCACATCCGATAACATCCGTCGCAAGCCGAAGGCTCTCGAAGCCGGAAAATCGGCAATCGCTGAATACCTCGAGCGGCGAGGCGAGCAGGCGCATGTGGCAGTCGATTGGCGGACGCACGCCTACTGGGTGAAGCGCGACGTGATCGAGCCGAAGAAGGTGTGCATCATCATCCCGGTGCGCGATGGCATACCGCTCTTGTCGCGCTGTATCGAGAGCATCGTCAGCAAGACCAGCTACACCGACTACGAGATCGTGATCGTGGACAACGACTCTGAGACGCAGGAGGCGCGCGAGTTCTTCGCCCGGACGCGCCATCGGATTCTGCACTTCCGCGGGCCGTTCAATTTCTCCGCGATCAACAATTTCGCCGTCGAGCGGACGCAGTGCCCATGGCTCCTCTTCCTGAACAACGACGCCGAGGTGATCGAATCCGACTGGCTGAGCGTGATGGTCGAGCATGTGCAGCGGCCGGAAGTGGGCGCGGTCGGCGCACGGTTACTGTATCCCGACGACACTGTGCAGCACGCTGGCGTGGTGCTCGGAGTCGGCGGTATCGCGCAGCACGCATTCCGTGGTTTTCCGGCGGAAGATCCGGGCGTTAACCGACAGCTGCAGGTGACGCGAAACTACAGCTCAGTGACCGGCGCCTGCCTGCTCACGCGCCGTGACGTGTTCGAGGAAGTTCACGGCTTCGATGAGGAGCGGCTGCCGGTCACGTTCAACGACGTCGACCTTTGCCTCAAGATGCGGCATGCCGGATACCTGATCGTCTACACGCCTTTCGCGAAGCTCTACCACCACGAATCGGCGACACGCCGGCGGAGCGTCGAAGCGCTGGAAACGGACGTGATGCGCGAACGCTGGCCGGACCTGCTGGAACGGGACCCGTACTACAACCCAAACCTCACGCGCGAGCGCGCGGACTTTTCGTTAGGCAAGTAGCCGTCCAGATGGAGAAATCTCATGCGCAGCTCTGGC
>DATHXZ010000367.1:0-6319 GCA_035459405.1 Chthoniobacterales bacterium | reverse complement strand
CTCGTTAAGCAGCGACTACGACGTGGTGCTGATTCCCAATTTCCTGCACCATTTCGATTTCACAACATGCGTTGCGTTTCTGCGGAAAACGCACGCGGCGCTGCGCAGCGGAGGACGAGTCGCGATCGTCGAGTTCGTAGTGAATGAAGACCGTGTAACCCCGCCGGAAACGGCCGGATTCAGCCTGGGGATGCTCGCCAGCACTCCATCAGGCGACGCCTACACGCTGCGCGAACTTGCAGAGATGCTGGAGAACGCGGGCTTTACAGGTGTGGATCACCGTTTGTTGCCGCCCGGCGTGGCGACGGCGATCATCGCGCGAAAGTAGTGCTGGCCGGTGCAGTACTGCGGCCAGACGGTGGGCACAAGTTGTTCACTCGCAGCTTACCGCCACAACCGTGCCTGTGCCTGCGCGAGCCGGCTTCGCCCGGTAGCCGCGGTCGGGCTTCACGACGACTATCTTTTTGTTGTCGCCGCTAACGATCGATCCGGATTGCCGCGCTGAACTGGTAGCTATGACGTTGATGAATGGCGGCAAGGCGCTGGGCGGTCTCGCGGCGTCTTGTGTGCTGACCTGCCAGGCCCCTCCGCAGCTTGCGGCGACTTGATCTTTGGCGCCTGCATACCCTCCGAAGCGTTTAGGGGCCGTACTCATGCTGAGCCGGTTCTTCTTCGCCCATTGCGGTCCCCAGAAATAAACTTTGCGACCGACGATCGCATTACGATCGCCGATGACGAAGCTGCCTTCCCCCGTCGCCGCGGGAGACTGCATTTCGTTTGACGGCGGTGCCGTTGCCGCGAGCACGGGCAGCGCGGTAGGAGTAGGAGTAGCATTCGGTGCCACCGTCGGCTGCGGAGGCGCAGTTTCACTCGCCATCGCGACGGCTGGCACAATCGAAGGTGCGGGCGTAGAAACAACCTGAGTTGCGGCTACTGGAGGTTGTCGGCGCGGGGCAGGCGCTCCGGAGACCAGCTGATTGCCAGGCGACGTGACCGTGACGATCGCGCCCGGGTGCAGTTTGTCGTGTCCGCTTACGATGACTTGCTCCCCAGGCTTCAATCCCTCCTCGATGGTCGCCTCGTTAGCTTGAGTCTGGCCTAGTTTGATCGAGCGTATTTCAGCGCGTTCGTTCGCGACAACGTAGACGTAGGCGCCGTTTGCACGCCGCTGCACCGCCGTCGCCGGAATAACGAGTGCGGCTGTCTTTGTGGTCAGAAGCAGTCTGGCCGTCACGAACTTGCCCGGCCAAAGCTTCAGATCGTCGTTCGGGAATGTCGCTTTCAATTTCACAGTTGCGGTCGCCTGATCGATCTGGTTGTCGACCACAGTGAGTTCTCCCTCGGCGAGCGGTACCGAATTTTCAGCACCAAGCACCGAAACACCGGGCCGAGCGCCCGATGTCTGCTGCGCCAAGATCGGCTGGAGCTGCTTCTCGCTCACGGTAAAGATTACCGAGATCGGTTTTAGCTGCGTAATGAGCACGATTCCGGTCGGGTCGTCCGCCAGCACGACATTACCCACGTCGACGAACCGGATGCCGGTGCGCCCGTCGATCGGGGATCTGATTTGTGTGTAATCGAGCTGCGTGCGTGCGCGATCGATCGTGGCCTGGTCGCCCTGGCACACGGCTTCCAGTTGCTCCACTGCCAGCTTTGCCGCATCGAAACTTTGCTGGTCAATGACTTTATTTTTCAGGAGGCGCGCATTTCGTTCGAGGACAACCCGGGCATTGGCGAGCTGCGCCTCGTCTTGTGCTTTCTTCGCGACCGCTTCGTCGACGAGTGACTGATACGGTCGCGGGTCGAGCATGGCCAATACGTCGCCTGCTTTCACCTCCTGCCCTTCAGTGAATGACAACTGCATTAGCGTGCCATCGACACGCGCGCGAAGCAGCACGGTATTGAACGCCTGCACAGTCCCTAGCCCATCGACGAAGATCGGCACATCTTTGCGCTGCACTTCGCTGACGCCCACCGATACCGCGCCGGCAGCGGCACCTGAGCGGCCGCCGTGGCGGCAAGTCCACCAGCCAAGCAGAACGACGACGAAGATCACACTCGCCGCGATCGTGGTACGTCTAGACACGTGTTAGAAGTGGCCGAAAAACACTTACGTCATACGCGCAGAGACGCGTCAGAACCACAGAAAAACACGCACAAAGCGAGCCGCCACGAGATTCAACGAGGCGCCGTGTGTCACCGGGATAATGATCGCGGCGCAGTTCCTTTCTGAGTCTGCCGGCACAGAACCTCGTCCGGCTCTGGCAGAATTCGAATCCGAGCTCGTTACCGGCGCAAGCGGGTCCTCGGACGCTGAATATTGGTAAGCCGCCCAATCAACGCATCAACGCGCCGGGCATAAACGTAGCGATTCGAAGCATTGTAGGGACCGCCTGACGGCGTCGGCGTAAGCGGCAGGCGCCCTATGTCCGAACCGTCGACGGTGACAGGCTGACCGCCTGCTTCGAGACTGACGCCGCGCTGATCGCTTTCGCGGTCGTTGGCGAGGACAGGCGCGGCACCTCGGAATCTTCCGCGGCAACATCTCTGAGCTGCGTCACGCGCAGGCGGCGCTAGAGGACGGCGTGGATCCTCTTTCGTCTCCCCTCCGGCAGAACTGGGCGAACGGCTTCGGCCATTTACCAGCAGATCCGCTTCAAGATAATGGTCGAGCAAGGGCTGCTGAGTGAGATCGAGTTCGCGATGCACCGAGCGAAGATGATCGAGGGCTTTCGCCGCGAAGCCGCCGGCGACAAGGGGTCTGGAAGCTCGGCTGACGAACTTAACTATATCGCCACGCCGCGCCCGGCCGGCGCGAAGGACGCAACAAATCCGCGTGCCGGCGCAATGTTCTTTCGCGCCCTGGGAAGGATTTCGAAAAAAACGTGAGCCAATCGTCCGGTTTTTACCGCATTAACACGTTGAAGGAACAGACGTGGCAAAAACGACGACCCCCGGATCCGCAGCAACGCAGGCGCGCCCCCCGAGAAATCCTGAAGGGACGCCTGTGGCCCTTCAGACACACGACAAGCTCGCCAGGTTCGCCGCTGGCCGCTCCTCGCCAAGCGAACGATCAGAGGTGAAGAGGTTGCTGCTCGAACATCCCGAGTTGATTCCCTTGCTTGTCACTAAGCTTCATGCGCTCAGGGCGGAGATTGCCAGCCCTCAATGACCCCGTGCCGCTTGCCGTGGATCCCCCTCGCCGGGCATGTAGACGACAGCGATGCCTGAATGGCACCGACCATCGCAAGCGTGGACACGCTGTGGCGAAGGCTGCTGCATGTATGAACCGGATGTGATCGGAGAAAGTTCGCGGTCGTAGTAATTAGGCGTGGAGACGATCGCGCAACCCAATGGGTGCTAATTCGACAAATCGACGACGCGGTGCGCAGCGCAAATTTATTGACGCCGCGCACCCATAACTCCACCATCAGCGCTCGCATGCCGGAACACGTGAGAGGGAATCACGAGCAGGATCTCGAGTTCGTGCAACGCGTGCTGGATGCGGACTCCGAAGCGGCGAACGAGCTGCGCCGCAGATACGAGGCGAAGCTGGTGGCGGTGCTCTGTTCGAGAGGCGCCAATCGCACCGAAGCGGAGGACCTCGTTGCCGATCTTTGGGCAGATTGTTTCGCGGCCCGCGGCGCTGATCGGTCGCTTCTCGTGAAGTATCAGGGCCGCGCGACGCTTGAGTCGTGGCTGACAACAGTCGCGATGCACCGGCTCGTGGACCTGAAGCGGCGACAGACGTTTCGCGTCGAAATTCCGGATTTTGAAGGTTCATCGGAGAGCTTTTTCGAGCGGACTCCGCAGAGCGAGGCGGTCAGGAGCGAAGGACCTCTACTGGATCTTCTGCGCGAAGCGGTCCGGCGCGGGTTCGCGAAAGCGCATGGCGAAGATCTCCTGATGTTGAAGCTGGTTCATCTGTATCAGCTCACCCAAAGGGAGGTCGGCCGGATGTGGGGTTGGCACGAATCGAAGGTGAGCCGCACGCTGGAACGGGCACGCGGCGGAATCGCCACAGAGATCATGATGGACCTCAAGCGGAGTGATCCATGGCTGGAATTGCAGTGGGACGATTTTGTGGAGCTTTGCGAGCGTTCAGCGGATTTGTTGCCGGTCCCCGGCGAAAATATTTCGCAAGCTCGCACGCCCCATGAGTCTAAGGTGCAGAGCCACGGCGCGATGGTCGGCTAAGTAGCCGCGCCTCGTGTGGAACTGCCGAGCGCCTTCTCGATATCGAACTCCACCACGGACCTATGCTTTGCGAAATCTGCGGCTCCGGCGCTTCGATCCCTCTCAACTGAGCCGCCGGTGTGAGTGATGATTTCCGCATCCTCCTCGAATTCTTCGAAGGCCACGCCTTGGAAGTTGGCGGCCGGGCTGCCGCAGAGCTACCGTCCGAACTGCGCGACAAGCTCGCGCGATTCGCTGCCGGAAGCTGCACCGCGGAGGAGCGCGAGGAGGTGAAAAACCTGCTGCAGCATCAGCCTGAGCTGATCCCGGTGGTCGTCACCGAAACCGTAGCCCTGCGGGGGCCAAGCGAATGAACACGAACGCTCGCGCGAATTTTCTGCCCGACGAACGTTTCGTCGCACTCCGGCCGGCACTGCAGGAACACCTCGGAAAAATCGCGCCGGGGATCACCGTCTCGAACTTCGCCAGCTTGTGCGATGGGCTGATCTTCACGTTCCTGCATGACTCCTTCCGGCAGGTCGGCGCGAGTGAGGGCAGCATTTGGCTGCTCGACCCGGAGAAGCAGCACCTCATTGTTGCGCATAATAACGGCCCTGACGCCGGGAAGATCATCGGCTTCAGGCAGCCGATCAGCGAAGGCATTGTCAGCATGGTCGTTGCGACCGAGCAGGCGTTCGCCGAGAACGAAGTTTACAAGAACAAGAAGCACAGCCCGACGCTCGACCGCACATTGGGCAAGACCACGTATGCCATGATCGTGGTGCCGTTCTACCTTTTGGGAGAGGTGCGCGGGGTTATCTCGTGCGTGCAGTTACTCAACGTGCGCTACGATGGCCAAGGCGCTGTGCCGACGGAGGGAATCCCAGCGGGTTTCGCGCCCGAACACATGGCCGTCATCCACCGAACAGCGACGATCGTGACAGACCTTCTCGACCACCGGCTGCTCAAAGCCGCAATCGGCTGGGGCCGGCAATAGCTCTGCTGCGATGGTTGTCGACCTGGATACCGCCCGCCACGCGATCCGCGACGGCCGCGGCGCTGGCGTCAGCATCGCTGTGATCGATTCCGGCATCGAAGTGGATCATCCGGAGCTGCCAGGTATCACACTCCGGGACGACATCCAGGTGGCAGACACCGGTGTGATGCTCGAGGTGCAACCCGGCGGCGGGGTTGATGTTTATGGCCACGGCACAGCCGTAGCAGGCGTCATCCGCCGCATCGCCCCGGAAGCGGAAATCGGCAGCATCCGAGTGCTCGGCAAGAATCTCGGCTCACGCACGATCATCATCCGCGAAGGCGTGCGGCAGGCGATCGATCGCGGATACAAGATTTTGAACTGCAGCTTTGGGTGCGGCCTCTCAGAGCACATCTTCCAATACAAAGAGTGGATTGATGAAGCCTACCTGAAGGGCATCCATGTCGTATCCGCCTGCAACAACTACGACTTCAGCAAGCCGGAGTGGCCGGGCTATTTTCCGAGCGTCGTCACGATTAACATGGCGCGGCATGACGACGACACCACCTTCTTCCGCAAGCCGGGGCATCTGGTGGAATTCGCCGCGCGCGGCGTGAACGTCACGTTGCCGTGGAATAACCGCACCACCAAAGAAGTCACCGGCAGCAGCTTCGCCGCGCCGGTCGTGAGCGCGCTGCTGGCGCGGCTGCTTTCTGTTATCCCCGAGTTGACGCCGCTGGAGGCAAAGGCGCTCCTCCATCGGCTCGCGGCACCCTGGCAGGAAGAACACGCAGCGCCCAACGTTGTCACATGAGCGATACACCCCCACCTCCGAGCAGCAACGGCGCGCACGGCGCGACCACCAATTCTCCCGCTCCGTCGGAGAGCGCATCTGGTGCGCCGCCTCCGCCACGGCCGCTCAACATGCGAGTCGTGTTCCGGATGGGACGCGAGTATCTTGGCCGCCACAAGGCACTGGTCATCGCCTACATCATCCTGTTCCTGATGGTGCAGACGCTGATCCCGCTTGGGATCGCCCAGAGCGCGGGGCGACTCACCAACGATCTCGGCCGCCCACCGGCGGTGGAAGGAGCCGGTGCGGGCGCCGCGGCCGAGGCCCAAGGCGACACAGCGGCAGTGCTGCCGCCGCCGACCTCGAGTCGCGCC
>DATHXZ010000366.1:0-2493 GCA_035459405.1 Chthoniobacterales bacterium | reverse complement strand
GAGACAGCGCACCATCTCGCGATCGCGTCGCTCAGCTTCGCGTCCGGCGTTCCGCTGCTGCTCGACCAGCTTCGACGGTTCGCGCCTGTGCCGAACCCGACGAATCTTTTCGGCCTTACCTTTCCGAACCCGGTCGGGCTTGCCGCAGGGTTCGACAAGAATGGTGTGGCGCTGCCGGCGTGGGAGGCGCTTGGGTTCGGCTTCATCGAGATCGGCACCGTCACGGCCAGGCCGCAGCCGGGAAATCCGAAGCCGCGCATCTTTCGCTACCCCGAGCAGCAGGCGCTCATCAATCGGCTGGGGTTCAACAACGACGGAGCCGACGTCGTCGCCGAGCGGCTGCGGAAGCTGGCTGAAAGCGGTAGCTGGCCGCGCGTGCCGATTGGCATCAACATCGGCAAATCGAAAGTCACAGAGCTGGCGAACGCCGCCGATGACTATCTCTACTCCTTCACCCGGCTGCGGGAGTTTGCAGACTACGTTGTCCTGAACGTCAGCTCGCCGAACACGCCCGGGCTCCGCGACCTCCAACAAGAAGAAGCGCTCGCTACGTTGCTGGCGGCGATCCAGTCGGCGAATGCCGACTCGCGCAAACCAATCATCCTGAAGATCGCGCCCGATCTCACACTTGATGGTCTCGATCGCGTCATCGCCACCTGTGAGCAGAACGCTATCGCCGGCATCATCGCCACGAATACCACTCTGGATCATTCCGCCGTATTACCGCCGCGGGATGAAGTGGGAGGCTTAAGTGGGGCACCGCTGCGGGAGAAGGCGACAGCGTTTATCCGGACCATCGCGGACCGCACTCGACTGCCGCTCATCGGCGTCGGCGGTATCGCCGATGCTCCGGGCGCTCGCGAAAAGTTCGAGGCGGGGGCGGACCTGATCCAGGTCTACACCGGCTACATCTACAAAGGCCCTGGATTGCTCCGCGAACTCGCGGGGGCTTAGCCGGCAACGCCGATTAACGGCTCAGCTGATAAACCTCGACGAGAGCAACGCAGATGGTGTTGCCCTTGCCGCGCACAACTGCGGAGTAGCTCCCCGGATCGAGTGTGTAGTCGAGCGCCGATTCCTTATCGCTCCGCGGTGCGAGGCCATAGGCACTCAGCTCCTGCTGGTCCGCTGGCGTGTTGGCTTTCCAGTTGTCGTTCGAAAGAATCAGCTGCGAACCGCGGTAGAGATCGAGCGTGGTATCTTCGAGCGCGCCGGCGACACCTGTCTCGTACAGGCTGGGGCAAATCGCGCGGATTCTGACGCGCTGCGCCTCGCCCGCCTGGTTCGCCGGTGCGCCGACGATGAATCCGGCGATCAGGGCGCCGTTGTCACCTTGTTCGACTTTGCAGCGCGTGGAGATATTCGCGAGGCGCGACGGGGCTGGTCCAGAAGCCGCCGCCGTCCGCTGAGTAGTAGACGCCGATGTCGGTCCCGACGTACACATCCGTCGACGCGCCGTTTGCTGCGGTAACTGGATCGATCGCGATCGCGTTGACTGGCACACCGGGAAGCCCACGCGATGCCGGCGTGAACTCGACAAACGCTTCGTTCAGGTTCGCCGTCTTCCAGACTTGCTCTGAAGCTCCGGGGAAGCCGTACCTGCTGAAACAAAGGTAACCCACCGAGCTGTTGTTCGGATCGATCGCGATCCGACCAACCGGCAGCGCAGGCGTGCTGTTGGTGCCGTTCGTTGCGCCCGGGCCCGCGATCTGCACGAGCGCGTTCGAGCCAGTGCGAGTGGCGAACACCCGGCCATTGTTCAACCCGACGACGCGCACGTTGTCGTCCTGTGGCGAAATCGCGATCGCGCTGATCGGCACGCCCGGTTCGAGCAACTGGCTCGCCACGATCGCAGTGTCGGCTCTGTCCGTCGTACGGTAGAGCTTGTCGGAGCCAAAGTACCACGTGTTCGGGTTACCCGGGCCGAGTGCCTGCGGGGCATAGAAGTTCACCGTGTCTCCGAGGTTGATCCCGTCTTGCGTGTCGAAGCTGCCATCGCGATACGCGCCCTCCGGCGTGCCAGCGAACGCGCCGTGGAACGACCAGTCGCCTTCAGCCGCGCAATCGAGTCGCAGCACACGCGCTGCGGGAGGCGAAACGCGCAAGTTCGAGCGGTGACGCCGAACACCGCTCAGCTTTAGACGGCGACGGGCAGGGTCCTGCTTTCCTGCTTTCCTGATGCGTTCTCGTCTGCGTCGATGTGGAGCCCGAGCTCGCGAAGGAGCGAAACGTCGGCATCCGCGGCGGGGTTTTGGGCGGTGAGCAGTTTGTCGCCGTAGAAGATGCTGTTGGCACCAGCGAAGAAGCAGAGCGCCTGGCCCTCGCGCGTGAGACGCGTGCGGCCGGCAGCGAGGCGGACGCGCGCTTTCGGAATCGCGATCCGCGTGACGGCGATCAGGCGGACGAGCTCGAAGATGTCGACTGGCGGCTGGTCGGCCAGCGGGGTGCCCGGCATCGCCATGAGGCAATTGATTGGCACGCTCTCGGGTTGCG
>DATHXZ010000365.1:0-1505 GCA_035459405.1 Chthoniobacterales bacterium | reverse complement strand
GCAGAGTCAGCGGCACTGTCCAGAAGAGGTTCACAGGCGCGCAGCAGGCCGAAGTCGCCGCCCAGCCTGTCAGCGGCACGAGAATGATGAGCCCGTAGAGTGCGTAATGCGAGGCGTACGCCGCAGATCGCTGCCAGGCGGGGACGTCCGGTTCCACCGGCGGCGCGCCACGAATCCAGCGAAGAACGACGCGGACGACCGCAAGACCGAAGATGATGAGCCCGAATGACTTGTGCAGCTCATAAAGTCGGTTGGTCGTCTCGCCTTCTCCTAGCCGTGTCATGGTGAGCCCGGCCGGGATCATAATGAGGAGGATCATGGCGGCGATCAGCCAATGCAGCCATTTCTGAGCCGACGAATAGGAGGCAGGCGCATCAGCCACGATCGAGCCTCCGCTACCTGCATGTGCATCCGATCTCATTCGACACCATCATTCTGTAAGCCAGCGCCGTCCTATTCGGGGCGTGGCGAGACTGGAATCTCAAGCCGGTTCAGAATCGCGTCCGCAATGCCGACGCAGCGTGCGCCGGCAAACGGGAAGGCATCCGTCAACGTCGATGCGAGCTGGGCGTCGAGCTTTTCCCGAAGCAGTCGCCGAGCTCTGTGCAGCCTCGTCTTGACTGTCTCGGGGCGCAGGTTGAGGTACGCTGCAGTCTCTTCGACGCTCATCTCCTCAATTGCCCGCATGACGAACACGATCCGGAAAGGCTCCGGCAAGTCGTCGACGGCACGCTCCAGAAGGTGTCGGATCTCCCGCCGCGCCGCGGAACGCTCCGGGTTGTCGGCCGCCGCGTCTGTCAACGGAAATGGGATGATCTCAGCGCCTCGTCTTTCGTGAGCGGAATCGAGCACCGTCAGCTCCACTGTTAGCCGCTGGCGGCGGAGTCGGCCCAACGCCTCGTTCAGGGCGATCCGGGTCAGCCAAGTGGAGAGCTTGGCGTCACCGCGAAACTCGGTCAGGTGCATGAAGGCACGGACATAAGCCTCCTGAACGGCGTCCTCCGCCTCGCTGTCGTCGCGCAGGATACCTCGTGCGAGACGGTATAGCCGGCGGTTATGACGCTGCATGATCGCCCGGAACGCGGCCGCGTTCCCCTGATTGGCAAACCCAATCAGGTCGCGATCGGGAAGCGCGTCCATGTTCTTGGATTCCAGCGCCTGCATCGGCATTCCTTCGTGGTCCTGGCCATTGGTGCGCGACGGGAAGAAAGGTTCCCGTCGCGAGCGCCGGTCCTACTCTCGGCGCAGCACGACAACCGAGCCCTGCATCGTCGGTTCGCGGCCGACAGACACGAAACGGATCGTGCCGGGCTGCTCGGCGACGAAGCGCACCGTCTTGATCTCTCCGCGCTTCAACGTGATCCGCTCATTGTGTCCGTCGATGGCGATCGTGTGGGATGGGCCCTGCACACCGACAAAGTTAAGCGTGACCTTATCGCCCTGCTTGACCACCAGTTGTGACGGCTGGAAGATGAATGCGCGCACCGTCCAGTCGCCCTGCTCGT
>DATHXZ010000364.1:0-2107 GCA_035459405.1 Chthoniobacterales bacterium | reverse complement strand
CGGCCGGTGTTGGCGCAGGCCCGCCGTTTCCAATGCCGGTGCCATTGCCGTTCCCACTGTTGTTTCCGTTTCCGTTGCCGCCGCCGGGCGACGTCGGGTTCGAAGCGACGATCAAGTCGTCGATGGATTCCCTCTTGTCGATCAGCTTGAGCGCGTCATCCGACGCCATGACGACGTTAGTCCCGCCGCCCAGGATCACGAGATTCGTGTCGACGAGCCCTTTGCCGTCTTTCGCCTTCGCCTGCTGATCGATTTCATTCTGGATGAGCGGCATGCTCGGCAGCAGTGCCTCCGGCGCCGCGCCGCCTTCCGTCTTCTGCATCTTGACGAGAGAAGACGTTTTCACGACCTGCGCGATGTCGACTGTGACGGGGTCCGGGATGCGGCGCGCGTCCGGCTTCATGATGACCATTTTGCCCGGCAGCAGCAGGAGCGAGTCGCCAAACGTGCCGTTGACCGACAGGCGCATGCTGCCTTCAAGCACCAGCACTTTGATGTGCTTGCCGGGACGATGCTCGAGCATGATCGTTGTGCCGGTGATCGCTGCCGTGACTGCGGCTGTGCGGATCTTCGCGCCGCCGAGTCCCTTCGGCACCTGCAGGAGCATCGTGCCTTCCTTCAGGGCCATATCGCGCGTCCCGGCTTTGAAGCTGAAGTAACTCTCGGGCCCAACCCGCGTAAGAGTCTCATCCTGGAACACCAGTTCAGAACGTGACTTGATCCCGGTGCGCACGCCGACGTCACCTGCGATGACATCGTTCAGCTGCGCAGGTCGCATCGATGCTGAATCATCGACGACGGTCACCTCGTTGATGATCTTATTGATGCGTGCCTCTTTTAGATTGCCGGCGAACCCGGTTGCGAGCGACGCGGCGAGCAGCAGCGCGGTGGCGAAAACTTTTGTCATCATAGATGCAGGTGTGGATGTGTAAGCACGCGCTGTGCCGCCACTATATTTTCTATAAACACATCTGTGCTGGCGGGCTCTTCCACCGCCGAGGCAGCCTCAGCCTTTGTATTTCAGCTCGCCGTGGACGCAGCTCGCGTGCTTTCGCGCCGCTACAGCGACTGATGCCGCCCTAGAAGCGGATGTTAACGCCAACGCCCGCGCCGCCGGTGAAGACGTTATAGTCGAAGCTCGAGCGCTCGGAGCGATTGAGCCCGTAGCTCATGAACGCGTTCAAATCAGCCCAGTCGCTGAAGCGGTATCGCAGATTCCACGAGATGATCTGGTTGAAGTCCACCCGGCCGGTGTCGCTGTAGATGTGCACTGCCGGCCGGTAGAGGAAGTCCGTCTCAAGCTTGCGCGTGAGCTGCAGCCGATAGCCGAGATAAGCGCCCAGCTGGCTCCGCTGCGCAGCTCCTGGATCTGCCAGCCCCGTCGATCCGACCACGCCAACCGCCATGGAGTGCGAGCGGCCAAACACGAACGCCTTTTGCGCGCCGAGAGTCAGCACGTTATCGAGCAGGATGTGCCGGCCGTCGCTGCCGAAGAGCTCTGTTAGATCGTAGCGACCAAACAAGCTTACGCCTCTCAGCGCGGGCGGATTCCACACCAGCCCAGCGCCGAAGCCGACATTCTGAAAGTCGAGCTCGCTCGCTTTGTCGTATCGGAAAACTGAGGCTTGAACGCCGACGTTCGCTTCCACGGTCTGGCTGAGCCGCTTCGACCAACCGATGGCGGCGTTCGCGACGATGAAGGCATCGTCCTTCTCCGCGGCTGCCGCGAGACCGACGTTATCCGTGTAGATGACCGACACGCCGCCGGACACAACCCACGCGCGCGGCCGCTCCTGAGCTTTCAGGATCAGCTGCGCGCCGAAACTGTCGTCCTCTGTCTGCGTGGCTTCTGTTCCACCGACCACGGTGCCGTTTGCATCAACCCCGAGGTTAACTGGCGGGACAGCCTGCTGCAGCAGACGCGACTGCTCGATGGCAGGGTTTGTTTGTGCGAGCGCCATGCCGTTGCGGTCGACGCCTAACGGCGCGGGTGTGCCGGAGCCGAAGGACCCGGATCCGATCGCGCTGGGAGACACTGCCTGCTGGCCGCTCGCGATCAGCGGCAGCGACAGCAGGCACAGTACGGACCCCAGTGTGACGAAAGGAG
>DATHXZ010000363.1:0-3002 GCA_035459405.1 Chthoniobacterales bacterium | reverse complement strand
CCGATCTGGGGCGTCGACGGCATCACGGTTGACCTGCTCTATCGCGGGCTCGCGGCCTGGCTCGGCGACGAAGCGACTCCGGCTGTTGTGATCGCGAAGATTTGCATCGACCAATTCGTCTACAACGTATTCTTTGCTGCGCCGTACGGGGTGATCGCGTACGAATGGAAGAACTGCGGGTTCTCCTTCGCCGCCATTCGCCACTGCTTCACGTTTGAGTATTACCGAGACAAAATCGTGCCGACGCTTCTCATGACCTGGGCCATTTGGATCCCGTTGATCGCGGTGATCTACTCGCTCCCGCTGGCCCTGCAGTTCCCGCTCTTCAGCCTCGCACTCACGTTCTGGGTGCTGCTCCTCACCTACATGACAAATCGCTTCGCCGGGAAAGCCGGCCGACCCGCGGCCGTATTGCCCGTTGAAGCCGCGCCGCAACCTGCACGATGAGAACGCACGAGCTTTTCCAGAAGATGTCGCCCGAACGAGCGGCAGAGATTTTCACCTATCTGCACAAGGAGCAGAAGCCGGTCTACAAGGCAGCGATCCAAGGGCTGGCGAATCAACGCAACCTCCGCGGCGTGTTCATCGAACGGAAACCGCCGAACGAGCGGCACCCATGGATGAAATCGGCGTTGAGCCGGCCGGTCAGCGACACGCTTGCGACTCACCTCGTGCAGGCGTGGCTGCTCGGCGCGCACAAGCCGATGCTGTGCGATTTTCTCGACGCGGTTGGTGTCGCGCACGATGAGGATGGCACCGTCGAAGAGCTACCCGCCGCCCCGCCGAAGGAGAAGATCGCGGAAGCCGTGGAGCAGTTACTCGGGAAGTATCCACCGGAATCTGTCGCGATCTACCTGCACGCCTTCCGCGACATGGACAGCTCGGTGCAATGGCCGCCGCTGGACCAAATTTTGGCCGAAGAGCCGCGCCTGCAGTTCCCGCCGCTGTAGCCGTAGCCCTGTGGGCGACGCGACGCCCGCCATTCACACGTGCGGCGCTCGCCATAGGCGAGCGGCTACATGCGGGTAGATGAACTCGTGAAATAAAGCAGCGCGTCGTAGACGCCTGCGCCGCATGCGCGGTCGGCTACATAGCCGCCCGCGTTTCGCACCGCGGTTTTCACTTCGCGGATGGCATTTGATGGACACGCCGGGAACTCCGCATAACGCCCATCGAGCATCGAGAGATCGTTGTGGTGATCGCCCGCAGCGAATATCTGCTCACGCGGAATCTCAAGGAGTCGTGACAGCTCAGCGAGCGCGGCGCCTTTGTGGTAATCAGCGTGACAAAAGCGGAGATAGACCGTGTTGCGCTGGTAGTGGAACTTCGGCTGGTTCGCTCGCGCGTCCTCGATGAACTGCACGATCCGATTCATCTCCTCCTCGTCGTGTGCGATCAACCCTTCGGGCTCGTTGCCGAGGTAAATCACTCGCGCGCGCGTCTTCTGGTTCACGAAATTCAGCACTTCGCGGAGTACCGAGTCGGCTGACGCGTAGAGCTCCGCATGATCACGCGCGACACGCTCGTTCCAGTCGCCGAACGCCTCCCACTTACCGCCGTTCGTGCAGGGGCGGTAAACATCGCGCTCGCTTGTCAGGATGAAATCGGGGCGAAAGGGAAACTCGAAATCCGTCAGGCCCGACTCGAGCAGATCGACCGAGCGGCCGGTATTAATCGCCCAGACAGCTCCCTGACTCTGCAGATCGCGGATCAGCTCCATGCAGTCGATATCCAGCACCGGATCGCTTGCGTGTTGCACGAGGGTGCCGTCGAAATCGGTGCTGAGCAGGCGGATTTTGCCGTTCACCCGCGGAATCTAGGAATTGATTTGCCCGGCGCAATGTTCCGAGCACGATTACGGTCAGGAGATCATGAAATCCGCCTACGAACTCGCGATGGCAAGGCTCGAGAAAAGCGCACCAAGCGTCGTGCTGAATGCCGAGCAGAAGCAGCAGATCGCCGACATCGATTCGACTTACAAGGCGCGCATTGCCGAGAAGGAACTCTTCCTGAAGGACGAAATCCGGAAGGCGCGGATGTCCGGCGCGATGGACGAAGCCGAGTCGCTCGAAAAACAACTCGCGGTGGAGGTGCGGCGACTGCAGGAGGACTGCGAAGCGAAGAAGGAGAAGCTTCGCCAATCGTTTGCAAGCTGAGGATTACGCCGCGATCGAACAGATCGCTGCGTCCGACCCACAGAAGGCGCGCGAGCTTGGCTCCGCGTGGATGCGGTACATGCGAGCCGGCGATTTCGCGCGTGCCTGGGAAGTCAGCGATGAGGTCCTCCGCTGGCACAATGGCGAAACGTGCCACCACCTGCCGCGCCATTTTCAATGGGTCTGGAACGGCGAACCGCTATCGGGTAAGCGCGTCCTCATCCGCTGCTATCACGGACTGGGCGACACGATTCAGTTCATCCGCTATGCGCCACTCGTCAGGCGGGCCGCACGTCGCGTGATTGTCTGGGCTCAACCGGCGCTCCTGCCGCTGCTGCGGACGGCGGGCGGGATCGACGAATTGCTGCCGCTGCATGATGGCGAGCCAGAGGCGGAATTCGACATCGATGTCGAATCGATGGAGCTGCCGCACGTGTTTCGCTCCACGACGGCGACGTTGCCGCGCGACGTTCCATATCTACACGTCCAGCCGGCAGCGCTTCCGGACGACGGCAACTTGCACGTTGGCCTCGTCTGGCAGTGCGGCGACTGGGCGCCGGAACGATCCATTCCGATTGAGCTGCTTCTGCCGCTTGCTGAGATACCAGGCGTGACCGTTCACATCCTGCAGCGCGGCTCCGGCCTCGCCGAGCGGCCGGCGGGGTTTGGTGTCCTGTCCGGTTCCGACGAGATCCTCGGCGCAGCGCGAACAATCACAGCACTGGATCTGATGATCTCGATCGACAGCATGCCAGCGCATCTCGCCTGCGCGCTTGGCATCCCGACGTGGACGCTGCTCCAGCCAAACTCCGACTGGCGATGGATGGATGGCCGCGAAGACACGCC
>DATHXZ010000362.1:0-3446 GCA_035459405.1 Chthoniobacterales bacterium | reverse complement strand
GAAATGTACCGCACCCATCACTGCAACCAACTCCGCGCCGAGCACATTGGCATCACAGCCAGGCTCGCCGGCTGGGTGCACGTGCGTCGCGACCACGGTGGCGTTGTATTTATCGATCTGCGCGATCGCGAAGGGCTCACGCAGGTCGTCTTTCGCCCGGAGGAAAACGCCGCGCTCACTGAAATCGCGCACACGCTGCGCCACGAGGATGTCATCGAGGTTTCAGGACGCGTTGCGCCGCGGATTCCCGGCACCGAAAACCCGAAGTTGGAAACCGGACAGGTGGAGCTGCTGCCGCAAGATCTCCGGATTCTGAACCGCGCCGAGGTCCTGCCGTTCCCGCTCGACAGCGACCCATCGAACGAGGACCTGCGCCTGACCTACCGCTACTTCGACCTGCGTCGGCCGCAGCTGTCGCGCAACCTGCGCACACGTCATCGCGTCACCCAGGCGACACGCGACTACTTGGACGAGCAGGGTTTCGTCGAGATCGAGACGCCGATTCTCTCAAAGAGCACACCGGAAGGCGCGCGCGACTTCCTGGTTCCGAGTCGCGTCACGCCGGGCAAGTTCTACGCCTTGCCGCAGGCGCCGCAGCAATACAAGCAGCTGCTCATGGTCAGCGGCATCGAGAAGTATTTTCAAATCGCGAAATGCTTCCGCGATGAAGATCTGCGCGCCGACCGTCAGCCTGAGTTCACGCAGATCGATATCGAGGCTTCCTTCGTCAGGCCGGAAGACATCTTCGCGCTCGTCGAGGGAATGCTCGCTGCCGTCTTCCGGGAGGCGCGCGGCATCGAAATCCCGACCCCGTTCCCGCTGATGACGTGGCACGATGCAATGGACGAGTTCGGCAGCGACAAGCCGGACCGCCGTTTCGCGATGCAGCTCACCGAGCTCGCCGACATTTTCGCCGGGAGCAGCTTCAAGATGTTCCGCGGTGCGCTCGATTCCGGCGGCGCGGTGAAGGCGATCAATGCCAAAGCGTTTGCCTCCGTGACAACGGGCCAGATGGAAGAGCTCACCACGATGGCGAAGCACTACGGCGCCAAAGGGCTCGCGTTCATCAAGGTGGAGAACGGCAAGTGGCAATCGCCGCTCGTGAAATTCTTCACCGACGAGGAGAAAGCCGCGCTCACGTCGAAGCTCGACATCGCCGAAGGCGATCTCGTTCTTTTCGCAGCCGACAAGTGGGAGGTCGTGTGCGAAGTGCTCGGCCGCCTGCGTCTCCGCATCGCCGAATTTCAGAAGCTCACCGCCGCTTCGACGGCGCTCGATTTTCTCTGGGTCACCGACTTCCCGCTGCTCGCATTCGATGCGGCGGAGAACAAGTGGAACGCTGTGCATCATCCCTTCACGCGGCCGAAAGCCGAAGACGTCGCGCTCATTGACGCTGGTGAATACGCCAAAGCGCGCGCAGAGGCCTACGACGTCGTGCTAAACGGCGTCGAGATCGGCGGCGGCAGTATCCGGATCCACGAGCCCGATCTCCAGGCGAAGATGTTCAGCGTGCTCGGCATCAGCGAACAACAACAGCAGGAGATGTTCGGACACATCTTGCGCGCGTTCCGCCTGGGTGCGCCGCCGCATGGCGGTATCGCGTTTGGCCTCGACCGCCTCGTCATGCTGGTTTGCGGCGAAGAGACCATCCGCGAAGTGATGGCGTTCCCAAAGAACAACCGAGGCCTTGACCTAATGTCGCAGTCGCCCAGCGAAGTCGACGCGCGACAACTGCGCGATCTCTCGCTCAAGCTCGCCGGCGAAAAGCCGCAGTCGTAGCGAGCGCTAAGCTTTCGCGCCGGACGCGACGTGCGCTTCAGCGGCGTCGATCTGGCTCTGCGGGGTGCGGAACAGCACGCCGAAACAGAAGGTCGCCAGACACCCGATGAAGACGTACCAAGGGAACGCAATCTTCGGCCACCACGCCGGCATGATGGCGCCGAAATTCAGAGTCGCTCCGGGCAACGGCACCTCGATTTTGCAAAGGATCAACACTGCGAACATGCCAAGGAGCATGGCAATGATGTTAGTACGATCAGCCCCGCGGCCGCGGGTCAGCATTCCGACGAGAAACACGCCGAGCAATGCACCGTACGTATAGCCAAAGATCCCGAGCGCGATCGGGATGATGGTGAGCTTCGGATCTCTCAGGACCAGGTACGCGGCGATCGTCGCGACCAGAATCATGAGGACACCGAACACTGCGGTCGCGAGGCGGGCGGCGCGGATTGATTGCGCCTCGGTGGCCGCCGGGTTGATGTACGGCTGGTAGAAGTCTTTCGTGAAGCTCGTCGCGAGTGCATTCAGCGCGGCAGATGTCGAGCCCATCATCGTTGCGAACACGCCCGCGACGATCAGGCCGCGCATTCCGACCGGCATCTGGTGCACGATGTAATGCGCGAAAATTTCGTTGTCGGGGACCTTCGGAGCGCCGGTTTGGTAGTACGCCCACAGGAGAATGCCGACACTGAGAAACGCCATCACGATCGGGATGTCGGCGAGGCCGCTTAGGATCAGCGACATCCGTGATTTGCGATAATCGGTCGCCGTTAACATCCGCTGCACCATGTCCTGGTCGGTGCCGTGGGTGGCCATAGTCAGGAAAGTGGACCCGATGAACGCCGCCGCGAGTGTGTACGGCTGCTCGAGCATTCCTCTCAACGCCTCGCCGAACGGCTTCGTCGCATCCCAGCCGGTCTGGAACACCGTGACGTTGCCCCAGCCGCCGAGTCGCTGTTCAACCGTGGCGAGTCCACCGGGGATGTTTCCGATCAAGAGCCAGACCGCGAAGCCGATTGACCCCATCATCAGCACAGCCTGAATCAAATCAGTCCAGACAACTGCTTTGATGCCGCCAACTGCGGTGTAGAGCGTCGTCAGCAGCGTGACGAAAACGATGCCCCAGAAGTAGGTGTGGAGATTGACCGGGCGATCAGGAAAGAGATACCGCCAGATCACCACCATGATAACACCGCCGAGGTAGAGCCGCGCGCCCATCCCGAGCACGCGCGTGACCAGGAAGATGCCGCTGGCCATGTTCTTCGTGCGCGTGCCGAAGCGCACTGTCAGAAACTCATAGATGCTCTGAACGCGATAGGCGTAATACGGCTCGATAAACGTGTAGGCGATGACGATGCGGGCGAGAACCGTGCCGATAACCAGCTGCGCGTAGATGTAGCCGCGCGTTTTGAATCCTTCGGCTGGCGCGCCAAGAAAGGTGGCCGCACTCGTCTCCGCAGCGATGATCGACGCAAGCACTGCCCACCAGGCGATGGAGCGGCCGCCGAGCGCAAACTCACGGAGGTTTGGATTGCGTCGCCCTGCCCAGAGCCCGAGCGCGACGATTCCGAAGAAGTAGGTCAGCAGGACGACAATGTCGATCAGCAGGCGCGAATCCACGCCGGCTATTTAGCCGCGGATGAACACGGATGAAACACGGATTTTTT
>DATHXZ010000361.1:0-3048 GCA_035459405.1 Chthoniobacterales bacterium | reverse complement strand
CGGCAGGTCTGACGCCGCGTGGATTCATCGCGCCGGCCTGGCTGCTCGGCCCTCAGGCGGAACGCGCCGCCGCGGACGCCGAGATGGAATATACGACGCGGCTGACAACGGTGCGCGATCTGCGGAGCGCGGAGAACTTTCGCGCGCGTTCGCTCGTCTACAGCGTGCGGAGCGGATGGCGGCGGGCGGCAAGTCTTGCCTGGAACGGCGCCTTGTCCATCGCGTTGGCGGGAAGTCCGCTGATGAGACTCAGCATCCACCCGGTCGACCTCGCGCATCCGGTGGTCTGGAACCAGATCATGCGGATCGTTGACCGGCTAACGCACACGCGCTCCACCACAACATATTGCGAGTGGATCGCCGAGGCTCGCCTGCGCCGTGGCGGCATCTGACCGGCGCTCCCAGTTATGAGTCGCTGCGATCTACACGTTCACTCGCGCTATAGCTCGCGCTCGGAAGAGTGGCTGTTTCGGCGGTTCGATCTGCCCGACAGCTACTCGGATCCGGAACAGATCTACCATCGGCAAGTCGAAGCGGGGATGGATTTCGTCACGATCACCGACCACGATTCGATCGACGGGTGCCGACGCATCGCTCATTTACCACAAACGTTTATCAGCGAGCAATTAACCTGCTATTTTCCGCACGATCCGTGCAAAATTCACCTGCTGATTTGGGGCATCTCGGAGGCTCAACATTCCGATCTGATGATGCTGCGTGGCAACATCTTCGAGCTTGCCGCGTACCTGCGGCAGCACAACATCGCCCACGCTGTCGCGCATCCGCTCTACAGCATCAACGGCAAGCTCGATACTGCCCACATCGAGCGCCTGATCCTGCTCTTCAAGCACTTCGAAGGCGTGAACGGCCTTCGCGACGCGCTCCTGAGCACATTGCTGCGCCAGATCCTGACCGGCCTCACACCGGCGAAGGTCGAGGAACTCGCAAACCGGCACAATCTTGCACCGACGCATCCGGAACCTTGGGCGAAGGTGCTGACCGGCGGTTCGGACGACCATGGAGGCAAGTTCCTGGCGACCGCCTATACCGAAACGCCGCCCGCTGACACGCCGGAGGAGCTGCTCGCCTACGTACGCAACGGGCTGTGTTCTACCGAGGGACACGGCGGCACGCCTCTCGCGCTGTCACACGGCTTCTACAACACGGTTTCCTGCTTCATCCAGGATCGTTTTCAGGAGCGACTTGGGCCCACCGCGCCGCTGCTCGAGCGCATGTTCTCGCGTTTTATGGAGGGGCAGGATCCGACCGAGTTCACGCTGCGCGAGAAGGCCAACTTCATCGCGCAGGGCGTCGTTTCCGGCAAAATCTTCGATCTGGCGAAGAGCGGCAACGTCTCCCTTTGGAAGGAACTCTCGACCTACTTCGCCCAGCCGGAGGTGAAAGCGTTGCTTGCCGAGGAGGTCAACGGCGTCACGGCGCCTGAGCGGCGGACGTTTCTCCTGGCGAATCTTGTCTCCGAGCAGCTGGCGTTTCGGTTCTTCGACAAGTTCGTCAGGCAACTCAACAACGGGAACATCATCGAGAGCATCCAGGCGTTGAGCGGGGTGGTGCCGATCCTGGTCGCACTTGCGCCTTACATTTACGGCTTCCACAGCCAGGCACCGTCGCGCCCGTGGCTCCGGCGAATTTGCCGCGATCTGACCGGGTCGGTTCCCCTGCCCCTGCAAAACCGAAAGCGTGCGTGGTTCACCGACACGCTCGAGGATGTCAACGGCGTCTCGACAACGGTCCGCAAGATGGCCGCCGCGGCGAACGCTGCGGGCGAAGAGCTCGTGGTCGTCACGTCGCTCGGCGAGCTGCACGTCGACGAAATCCCGGTACAGAACTTCCGGCCGATCGGCGAGTTCGAGCTGCCGGAATATGAGCTGCAAAAGGTGAGTTTCCCGCCTGTCCTGCAGATTCTGGATTACGTGCAGCGCGAGCAGTTCACCGAGATCATCATCAGCACGCCGGGGCCGATGGGTCTCACCGGATTACTCGCGGCGAAGATGCTCAACTTGCAGACGAGCGGCATCTACCACACCGATTTCCCCGAGTACATCCGCATCCTCACGGAGGATAGCTTCCTCGAGAGCCTGGCGTGGACGTACATGCACTGGTTCTACGGACGGCAGGACACCGTCTTTGTGAACTCGGAGCAATATCGGCGAAGCTGGGCGGAGCGCGGGATCGATGCGGAGAAGCTGAAGATTCTACCGCGCGGGCTGGACACGAGCTTGTTTGACCCGGCCCGGCGAGATGAGCGGTTCTGGCAGCGGTTTGCGAGTGGCAATAACGCCAACGGCAATTCCGCCGCTGGAGTAAATGCTCTCCGGCTCCTGTATGTCGGACGCGTTTCCAAGGAGAAAGACCTTGAGACGCTCGCGACAGCATACACCCAGCTGAAACGCGAAGGCGTTGCGCTACAGCTGGCGATCGTCGGAAACGGCCCCTATACCCAGCCGCTAGCCGAACTCGTCCCCGATGCGCTTTTCACCGGCTACCTTGCTGGCGAGGATCTCGCCGCGGCCTACGCATCAGCCGACATCTTCGCGTTCCCGAGCACGACCGATACGTTCGGGAACGTGATCATCGAAGCGCAGGCGTCCGGATTGCCGGTCGTCGTCTCCGACGTGGGCGGGCCACAAGAGCTTGTGGAGCATGAGGTTACCGGTCTCGTGACAAAGGCGCGCGACGTGGCGGATTTCGCGAGTGCAATCCGCATCCTCGCGAACGATCCAGCCGCCCGCCGCGAAATGGGCCGTAAAGCGCGTGAAAGTGTGCTTAACCGTAGTTGGCCAAATGCATTCCGCAGCTTCTGGGCGGCGACCGCCGGGTGAGGCTCACGCGAAGTTAAGTTGCCGCTGGGATCTGGAACGCAGCAGGGCTTCACGATGATCATGATATTTCGATGGGTTTGCGTACTTCTGTGCTTCGGCGCCACCCTCCTCTCCGACACGGAATTCATCCGGGAAGTGCAGGAGGAATTGCGAAAGCGGAACCTCTTTTTCGGCGATATCGATGGGCAGATCACGCCGCAGTTCACCA
>DATHXZ010000360.1:0-3423 GCA_035459405.1 Chthoniobacterales bacterium | reverse complement strand
GTCGGCAACCATTCTGTTCGCGCTGCCACTGCTGCTCGCGCGCCTCGCGATGCGGCGGTCTGCTGCCGGCGGCGTTGCTGTATTGCTCGGCGTGCTGGCGGGCACTGCGCCCGCCTGGTTACACAACGCTGTCGTCGCGCGCGACCCGGTATTTCTCTCCGCGCATAGCGGCCTGAATTTCTGGATCGGCAACAACCCCGAAGCCAATGGCTTCCCGCGTGTACCGCGGGAGCTCCCGAGCGACCAGGCAGCATTGCTCCGCGCATCGATCAAGATTCCGGAAGCCGCTGCAGGCCACGAGCTGAATAGGTCGGAGGTGTCCGCGTACTGGTCCCGCCGCGCACGCGATTTCATCGCTGCGCACCCAGTTCAGTGGTCCCGCCTCCTTGTGGTGAAGGTGCGGAATTTCTGGAACGGCTTCGTCTACGATGACCTCAGCTCGATCACAGCGCTGCGGGACGCCCGGATCATCCCCGCAGGTTTGTCGTTCGGGCTGCTGGCGGTGTTCGGCCTGCCTGCGTGCGTTGCTGTCCTGGGTAATCCGCGTGCGCGCTGGATTGTCGCCGCGGTTTTCGCGCAGCTGATCGCGCTGCTGCCGGTTTTCGTCAACGAGCGCTACCGCATGGCTGCGGCGCCTGGTCTGCTGCTGGTCGGCGCGTGGTTTCTTGCAGCCATGTGGAACGCCGTCGCTCGCCTGGATCCAAAACCGATCACCGCCGGCATCGCACTTCTTGGCGCGAGCGTTTGGTTTGTCACGCTGCCGCCGGGAGATGCTGCGCTGCTCTCGCTCGACGATTACAAAACCGCCAAGCGCCACCTGGCAGCGCGCCAGTTCACGCTCGGCGAGAACCGGATGCGTCGCGCCTTCGAACCAATGGTGCCGTCATCGCAAATTGCTGCGGGCGTCGCGAATGGTTTCGTGGAGGCTGCTCACGAACGGCTCGAAGCAGGTGACCGTGGGGCTGCGCTCGAACTCGTCCGCGAAGCAATCAGAATCCATCCAGCTAACGACCGGCACCGCGAACTGCAGCGGCGTCTCTCCGAGGTGGGAGAATCGTAGCGACACTCGCGCGAGCTGCCGCGTCGCGGCGTTATCAGCGTTCCCAGAGGAAATGCTCGAGCCGGAGACGATTCAGCCGCGTTTTCGCTTCCTCACTGCGGCCGCCGCCTGCGAAAGCCAGCTTCTCATAGATCGCAGCTGCCGGTTCCCATTTCGATTGCTGCTCCAGCAGACGCGCGGCATTGAACCCGGCCTTGTAATACCAGAAGAATTCGCGCGGCTTCCCCGGCCGACCGTCGTTATCGACGATGCGGTAGAATGTGGCGAGCGCCTCAGCGGGCTCGTTCAATTTTTCGTGACACATACCCTTCTTGAATAATGCCTGGTTCCGCCAATGCGCAGGCGCATCGGCCTCCGCCGCAAGTTGCTCATATGCCTGCGCGGCACGGCGGTAACTCTCCGGATTTGCCCCGCCCACTTCGTAAAGGATGTCGCCCTTCCCGCAGAGCGCTTCCCGCTTCTCAGCCGGGCTCGCGTCTCCGCGCAGCACCTCTTCGTACAGCGTCATCGCGTCGTCCGGCCGGCCGAGCTTGCGCTCGATCAACGCCTGCTGGTTGCGCGCCGGCCACTTGAACTCGCCACCGGTTTTCACCACGTCCTCGAACAAAACGAGCGCGCGGTCGAGCGAATCGGCGGCCATCCCCTGCATGGCAGATTGGGCGGCAAAAAACAGCGCCTTCTCCGCGATCGGAGATGCTGGATTGCGCTGCGCCAGAATCTCAAACTGCGTCTGCGCGCCGGCGAAATCCTGACGCCGGAAGTACGTCTCGGCCAGTTTGAGCCGCACTTCGGGCAGCAACTCGGAGGTCGGATGCGCTTCGAGAAACGTACTCGCGAGTGCGATGACTTTCGCCTCGTCTCGGTTCGGCTCCGCATCTTCGAGCCAGATGGTGAGGTAGTCTGCGCGTTCCCGGGCGCGCGGACTTGGCTGCGCTTCAGCGGCGCGTGCGAGATGCTTCCGCGCCTCGTCGGCTCGCGACGGCACGGCATGGAAGGCGAGCTCCGCCAGCGCAACCCATGCTTCCGATACGCGGGGGTGCTTCGGCGCTTCACGCACGAAGGCGTGGAGCGATGCAGGAGCTGTCTTGGCGCCCTTGGCTGCCTCGATCAGCCCCTGCTCGAGTAGCAAATCGCCACGCATGTCTCCAGGCGCACCGCGCTCCGCCAGATCCTCTTTGCGAGCAGTCAGTTGCTGCGCATCACCGATGTGGAGCCACGCCAGCGAACCGTTGAACAATGCTTGCGGCGCGAGCGGCGAGCCTCGTTGCGCTACCGCATCGAACCGGGCGGCCGCGGCATCGAACCGCGCCGCCAGGTACTGACTGCGCCCGGCAAGGAGATCGATTGCATCGAGCACCGCTGCGGCTGGGCGAAGCGAACGGGCGAGATCGAGGGCCGCAGCCGCTTCGTCGTGGCGGCCGTCGTCGATGTGCAACTGCGCACTCTGGATAAAGGCGTGCGCGAGCGCGGGCAGCGCCACATGTTGGCCACGCAGACGCGCGAACGCTTCCAGCGCAAGATCACGCCGCCCGATCCGCAGTTCGGCACGCGCGAGATACCACAAAGCGAGCGCGCGTCGCGGCTGCGCAGGTTCAGTGCTCCACCGGCCGAGGTCGTGTCGGGTTTGCTTGCGCTCCGCCGCATAGAGTTGATCTAGCTTCGCGAAGATGACTGGCAGCGCCGGATCAGCGGGGCGGCGTTCGATGAAGTCTTCGAGAAAATCATCGGCCGCACCCGGAGTATTCGCCTGCAGATGCGCATCAGCGATCGCGAACAACGTGGCGATGAGGACCTGCCGCGTTGCGCCTTCGGGTTGTTTCAAGATGGAGACGAAAAGATCGAGCGCACGCTCACGATTGTTCCCCTTTAACTCGAGGGAGGCGCGCAGGAACCGCCGCTGTTTGCGTTCCGTGGGGGACCGCGGCCGCACCGAGTTAATCAGCCGCCGTGCAGCCGCGGCGTCGTTTTTCTCGAGCAACAACTCCGCCGAGCAAAGCCGCGCGCGCACTTTCCAGCGTTGATCGCGGACGAGCCCGCTGAATACCTGCAGCGCTTCCTCGCGCCTGCCGAGCGAACGCAGCGCCTCTGCTTGCCCGAATGTCGCATCCGTTCGGAAGGGAGATGCTGGATCGCTCGCCGAGCGCTCGTAGAGCGGCAGCGCTTCCGCCCATCGGCCTAATCCCGCCACCGCTTGCGCTACGAAGAAGGAGGTGCCGAGCTCATCGCGCAAGGCAGGCGAGGCGAGGAGCTGGTGCGCTTCGCCGTACTGCTCGGCCGCGATGAGCGCCTCGGCCAATCGTAATGTAGCGCCGCGACGTTGTTCGTCCGGCAGCTTGCCAGCCAAAAATGCACGCAGCCGAACC
>DATHXZ010000359.1:0-2758 GCA_035459405.1 Chthoniobacterales bacterium | reverse complement strand
CGCGGGCGGAAGAACGCGGCGCATGACGTCCGCTTCTCCAAGTGCGGGAGAGAGAAAGTCCTCGCCACCAGGCTCGTAGGCCAGCGGCGCGTTCTTGTCGGTCGCGTAGAACTTGCGCGCTTTCTCGCCGAGCAGTTTCTCGAAGTCCGCGTTCTTCGCCGAGCGGGCGTAATCGAGCATCAGGCCGAGCGCGAACGCCGTCTGCGCGTGTTCGCCGATGCGGATCGGATGCGAGAGTTTGCCGAGCCATTTGCTGATGCGCTCCACGGTCGCTTCCTCGAGCGGCCGCAGGTTAGCAAGCATCTCGCGCGCTTGCGGATCATCCCACTCGCGCAGTTCCGAGACGAGCTGCAGCAGCCAGGCAAGCCCATAGGGACGCTCGAAGCTCGCCCGACCTTCGGCACGCAGATAGGTTGCCTCCTGCGCGATATTCGCCGTCGTTAGGCTCCTGGCCAGAGCCTCACGCGCCGGCCCGGCAAACGGTGCATCCGGGAAGTTTCGCGCCAGCCGCGCAAGCAGCCAATGACCATGCACCGACGAGTGCCAGTCGTAGCAACCGAAGAACGCCGGGGTCAGCTGGTGCGGTGGCGCGACATCCGCGTCGCTGTTCATCGTGTGGCTGATCTTGTTCGGGTATTCCTTGTGCACGCAGTCGAGGGCCAGCTTGGCGAATCGTTCCGCCGCAGCAGCGTCGAACGTTGGTCCAGTCTCTTGAGCGATGACGCTGACGGGCATGAGCAGCGCGACTACCGTGGGGAGAGCTTTCATTGAATGCGAATATATCGCAGCCGCGTTTCGATCACACCTGCCACGCGCGTTTGGCGATCCGACAAGATGCGCAACAGTTCGCTAGCACGGATCCGCGGATCCGCTCCGAGACATCAAACTGCGCTGGAAGCAGGGAACGCCGGGCGACCTAGGAATGTGATGGCGCCGCAAAATGTGGCACAGGCAGGATACAAGGATTGATGGAAGGCGATCGCATCATCATTCCCCGGTGTTTCGAACAACATCATGACGTTCGCGCGCCGGCTGATGCCGGTGGCGGCACAAGCCAAGCAGATGCAGAAGATGAACGAGTCAGTGGACCCTGACCAGAAGATGCGGGAACGCGGCGACTTCGAAACAGCCGCCGCGCAGAAGAAAGCTAGGCGCCCTGTAGCGGCGGTCTATGACCGCCGAACCCGCAGGCGCTGCGATCAACGTGCTTTCGGCGGTCACAGAGCGCCGCTACAGGATAGTCCTCGTCGTTGCGTCAGCGCCGAGCGGCATAGTAGTGTCGGCGAGGGATCGATGGAGACGCCGGAGCAAACAATCGCGCGACTCGAGCAAGAGCTGGCGCATGATCGGGCATCGCTGCTCCGGCAGGTCGGCGACAACATTCCGGACGGCGCTCTTTATCAGGTCGTCGCCGATCTGCACGGCACCCGGCGCTTCGTCTATTGGAGCGCGGGAATCGAGCAGCTCATCGGTGTGCCTGCGGACGAAGCTGTCGCCGAACCGCGGAGGCTTTACCAGCTTATCGATCCCGATGATGTGGCGCGGTTTACTTCAGCGGAAGCGAATGCGCTGGCAAACCTCGGCATCTTCGATGAGACCGTGCGGTTTCGTCATGCAACGACGGGCGAGCTGCGCTGGGTTCATCTTCGGTCCGCGCCGCGGCCGCTGCCGGATGGCCGCACCGTATGGGACGGCATCTACATCGATGTCACCATACAGAAGAACATCGAGCAGGCGCTGATTCATTCACTCGAGCGGCTCGATCTCGCGCAGAAGGCCGGGCACATCGGCGTCTTCGATTGGGACGTGCAGACCGGCCGCGTGATGTGGACAGAGGAAGAGCAGCGCATCTTCGGCCTGGTGCCCGGCACGTTTGAAGGAACGATCGAGGGCTGGGCAAAACGTCTCGTGCCGGAAGACGCGCAGCGGATGAAAGACGAAATGCAGCGCGCAATGGACGCGCGCCTCGCACAGATGTCGTTCGCGTTCCGCATCATCACGCCGGCCGGAGCTGAGCGGTCGATCGAAGGCGCGGGGCGATTTTCGTATGCCGAAGACGGCACGCCGCTCCGGATGGTTGGCGTCAATGTTGATGTGACCGACCGCAAGGAAGCGGAGAATGCGCTGCGCGCGGCGGATCGCCGGAAGAGCGAGTTTCTGGCCATGCTTTCGCACGAGCTGCGCAACCCGCTCGCGGCAATCTCGAACGCGCTCGAGCTATGCAATACGGCGGAGCCGGATGCCGCGACGTTCGAGTGGTCGCGCATCGTGATGAGGCGACAGGTGACGCATCTCACGCGGCTGGTCGACGACCTGCTCGACGTGACACGGATCACGAGCGGCAAGATTCAACTCCGGATGCAGAGGGTGGATTGCGCGGACATTCTCGACAGCTCGATTGCCGGCTTGCGGCTGTTGTTTGCGGAACGCGGGCAGGAATTGGTCCGCTCCTACACGCGCGGGTCGCTCGTCGTCGAGGTCGATCCAACCCGCCTGGAGCAGGTCGTCGTGAACCTGCTGACGAATGCGGCGAAGTACACGCAACGCGGCGGGAAGATCTGGGTCAACGCCGCGCGTGACGCTGGCGAGATCGTGATCTCGATCCGTGATAACGGCGTCGGCATTGATCCGGGTGTGATCGCCGAGATGTTCGATCTGTTTGCGCAAGGGCGTCGCTCGATCGCGCGATCCGAAGGCGGTCTGGGTCTGGGGCTGACGATTTCGCGGACGCTCATCGAGATGCATGGCGGCCAGATCA
>DATHXZ010000358.1:0-1842 GCA_035459405.1 Chthoniobacterales bacterium | reverse complement strand
TGTCAACTTAGGCAGGTTGCAGCAGCGCTGCGCGACGCCGCGATTATCGCGAAAGGTCTGTCTGACTCAAGGTCTTGAACCCGTCACCGAGCAGGACCGATGAGGCGCATTCCGCGTCGTCCACATGCATCGCGATGGCGGCGTAACCGCGGGGCCGCGTGAGCAGTGGATAGGTGAAATGCACGTTCACCTCCGCCTTGAGCAGCGCCACCAGCAGCTTGGCAAGTTGACCGGAGACTTCGCTCATTTCGACCACGACCATGTCGCAAACGCCGAACGGCACCCCTTTTTCGCGGAACAGGATCTCCACCGATTCCGGGTCGCTGACGACTATGCGGGCGATCGCCGAGTCCGTCGATTCGGCGATGCTGAGGGCGAGCACGTCGATGTGGTGGAGGTTGAGCAGCTTCACCACGTCGAGCATCGCGCCGACCTTGTTCGGCAGGAAGACAGAGAACTGCCGCACGAGGTGTCCATCGAACTTCTGAGTGGTTTCGGGCAACTTGAATGACATATCGGCCGTCGTTTGTCGGGCGCGCACTATGTCATCGCGACCGGTTCGTTGGCAAACGTTTATGCGGTGCAGCTCGGGCGCGGTGTGAGGCTGATTGTAGGGCGGGCGCTCCGCCTGCCCAGGGGCAACGGAAGCGGGCGCCCTACAATTTCGGCACGGCGTCGCGCGCACTCATTCAGCCTGTTCATTTGCGGCTCTGGAATTACAGTCCGTGCCCTGAATGGACGATGACAATGAGCTGATCGCGCAACGCCGGCAGAAGCTCCAGCAGCTCGAGCAATACGGGGCGCGGCCGTTTGGCGCCGCATTCCAGACGGACGGGAACATCGCCGATATCCGCGAGAAGTTTGCCGAAGGCACGACGCTGCGCGCGGCGGGACGCATCACCGCGCATCGCGACATGGGCAAGAGCCACTTCGTCGACCTGCGTGACGCGTCCGGGCGCATTCAAATCTACATCCAGGCGAAGGAAGTCGGGCCCGAGTTGATGGAGATCTTCGGCCTGCTCGACCTCGGCGACTTCATCGGCATCGAGGGGACATGTTTCGTCACGAAGACCGGCGAGCCGAGCCTGAAGGTCTCGCAATTGCAGGTGCTGTCGAAGGCGCTGCGCCCATTGCCGGAGAAATGGCATGGCTTGCAGGATGTCGAGGCGCGGTACCGCCAGCGTTATCTCGACCTGCTCAGCAATGACGGCTCGCGTGCCGTTTTCGAGAAGCGGATCGTCATGGTGCGGGAGATGCGGCGGTTCCTGGAAGAGCGCGGCTTCATGGAAGTCGAGACGCCGATTTTGCAAGCGGTCGCAGGTGGCGCGGCGGCGGAGCCGTTCCAGACGCATCACAACGCGCTCGGCATCGATCTGTATCTGCGCATCGCACCGGAGCTGTACTTGAAGCGACTCCTCGTCGGCGGCTTCACGAAGGTATTCGAGTTGAACCGCAACTTCCGGAACGAAGGGATCTCGCGCCGACATAACCCGGAGTTCACGATGCTCGAAGCCTACTGGGCCTACGCCGATTTCGAGAAGATGGCCGATCTCGTCGAGGAGCTGATCTGCCATCTCGCGAACGTGCTCGCCGGCTCGTTACGGGTCGAACATCGCGATGCGGAAGGTCAGGTGACGCGGACGCTCAATTTGTCGCGGCCGTGGCGGCGCGCGCGTTATCGCGACCTGGTGTGCGAAGTCGCGGGCGCGGACTGGTTCGCTTTAACGAACGAAGAACGACGCACTCGCGCGAAGAACGAGCTGAACATCGAGATCATCCCCCAGCTCGCGGATTATGAAGTCACGCAGCATGTCTTCGAGAAGCTCGTCGAAGAGAAGACGT
>DATHXZ010000357.1:0-1654 GCA_035459405.1 Chthoniobacterales bacterium | reverse complement strand
CGGCATCGGCCGGCTCGTCGCGGAAAGTTCGGTGCCCGTCGTCCCGTGCCACATCCGCGGCGCGTTCGCGGCGCTACCTTCTACAAACTCGATGCCGCGACCTACGAAGATCGCCGTCGCAATTGGATCACCGCTGCAGTTCCCCAGCGCGACGAATGACCGCGGCGGCTGGCAACTCATCGCCCGCGCGCTGGAGGAAGCGGTGCGACGACTGGGAGCAACCCGCGCGGATACCGCCGCGCCGGGCGAAGCAGGGTCGTAGGAGGAAGCGTCAAGCTTCTTTTAGGAAATGCGGTGATGCTCGCCGCTACTGCGCTCGCCTACGCGGCGAGCTTCGCCGCGTCCTTGTGACCAAGGATACGCACGGTCTGCTGCAGCTGCTCGACCTGGAGCGGCTTCTTCAAGACCGTGATCGGCCCCTTGGCCAGAATTCGATCGAGCATCTCGCTATCGGGATAGCCGGTGATCACGATGATCGGCAGCTCGGGGTCAGTCTCTTTCGCGGCATCGTAAACGTCGTCGGCCGGACCGTCTGGCAGTTTCAAATCGAGAAAGAGCAGGTCAAACTTCTGCTTCTCGAGCGCGGCGAGCGCTTCCTTCACTGTGCCGACGACGACGCGGCTAAACCCGATCTTCTTGAGGAAAATCTTGAACAAGCTCTGCAGGCTCTCGTCGTCATCGACGACGAGGACAGTCGGTTGCCCCGACTTGTCCTCCTTGAGGATGTCCTTATCGAGCGACGACTTCTTGATGCGCCAGCGGCCACCGATTTGGATGGCAGGCAGCTGTCCACGCTGCACCAAATAGTAAACGGTCGGCAACGGGATCCGTAGATACTTGGCCGTTTCCTTGACCGTCAGGAGGTTGTGCATGGGGAAGATTCAGCAACTCACGCCGAGCGGAGCAAGCCTTTTCGTGGATGAAGCCTTATAAATTTCAGAATCGATGTCAACCCATTCCTCGCGTGTATGTGCGGCCGGATCGAAAGAAAAGGCACTCACGGAATGTGCTTTGTGCGATTTCAGATGACCGGTCCCCCCACCTCCCCGCCAGACATCACGACTGGACAATGGAGGAGCAGCAGTTAACTAGCCCACCTCCATGAGCGTCCTGTTCCTCAAGCGATTCCTGCAACGGCCATTCCAGGTCGCTTCGATCATCCCCAGCTCGAAAGCAATGGTCGAACGAGTCGCGAGCAAGATGGACTTCTCTGAGCCGCGCGTGATCGCCGAGTATGGACCCGGCGAAGGCGTGCACACGCGCGAAATTGCACGACGGATGAGCGCTGACTCGAAGCTGCTCCTGTTCGAGCTGGATCCGGAGCTATCGCGCGACTTGGAGCGGCAGTTCGAAAACGATCCGCGTGTTCACGTCGTGAACGGAGACGCCGCGCAACTGCCAATCGAGATGGATCGCCTCGGGATCGATGCGTGCGATTACATTGTGTCGGGCATTCCATTCAGCATCCTCGAGATCGAAAAGAAGCGCGCGCTGCTCGAGAAAACCTACGAGTCGCTCACGCCCGGCGGCGATTTCATCATCTACCAGGTGACGAACGAGCTGCGGCAGCACGCCACCCTGTTCGACCACGCCGAGTCGGAGTATTTCCTGCAAAACATCCCGCCGATGTTCATCACGGTGTTCCATAAGTCCG
>DATHXZ010000356.1:0-2414 GCA_035459405.1 Chthoniobacterales bacterium | reverse complement strand
CTTCGAGATGTGGGCGTGCTTTATCGATGAAGCGCGGAAGCCAACAGACGTGGGCAAGGCGCGCGGCCGGACGGCGCAGTTGCATGGCTGCAGGCCAGCATCTGGTAATTCGGGTCGGCAAGGCTAGGGTCCGCGCGCGGCGCGATTGCGGTGTGTGGGTCTGTTCGGGTCCAGCGACGCTTCGGTTATCCGTGACGCCGCGCGCGCGATCTCCGGCGCCGCTGATTACGATGCGATCGTCGAGCTCGCGGGTGACGCACAGTTTGTCCTCATAGGCGAGGCAAGCCACGGCACGCACGAGTTCTACGAGGTTCGAGCCGCGCTCACCCGGCGGTTGATCGAGGAGAAAGGCTTCCGCCTGGTGGCGCTGGAGGCCGACTGGCCTGACATGCTGCGGGTCCATCGTTACGTGCGCGGAGTAGGGCAAGACACCGGCGCGAATGCGGCCCTGGGCGGATTCATGCGCTTTCCGCAGTGGATGTGGCGCAACACGGTGATGCTGGAGTTCGTAGAGTGGGCTCGCGCATGGAACAGCCCGCTGGACAACGAGCGAGCGCAGGTCGGGCTGTACGGGATCGATTTGTACAGCCTGCACGCATCCATCGACGCGGTGCTCGGTTATCTCGCGAAAACGGATCCGGATGCCGCAGCTCGCGCGCGGCGGCGCTACGGATGTTTCGAGCACTTCGGCGAGGACCCGCAGATGTACGGCTATGCCGCCGCGAGCGGCGTGGCGGAAACCTGCGAGCAGGCGGTGGTGGAACAGCTGATCGAGCTGCGGCGGAAATACGACGAGACGCAGCCGCGCGCAGACGAACGCGAAGCGGAGGAGCTGTTCTACGCAGAGCAGAATGCACGGCTCGTGCGCAACGCGGAGCGTTATTACCGGTCGATATTTCGCGGGCGCGCATCGTCGTGGAACCTGCGCGACTCCCACATGGCCGAGACGCTCAATGCGCTGGTCACGCGCCTGGATGGCGGCCGCACCAAGGTGATCGTGTGGGCGCACAACTCGCACCTCGGGGATGCGCGCGCGACGGAGATGAGCGAACGCGGCGAGCACAATGTGGGGCAGCTCGTGCGCGAGCACGTGGGGGCAGAGGCGTTCCTCATTGGATTCAGCACGTACAGCGGGAGCGTGACGGCGGCATCGGATTGGGGGCAGGACGCGGAACGGAGGCGTGTTCGTCGCGGGCTGGCGGGGAGCTACGAAGAGCTGTTCCACAACTCGGAGCTTCCGCGGTTCTGGCTCAACCTGCGCGAGCAGAACCGCGCGACCGAGCTGCTGAAGAAGTCGCGACTACAGCGCGCGATCGGCGTCATCTACGCGCCGGCAACAGAGCGCTGGAGCCACTACTTCCACGCGCGCCCGGCGGAGCAATTCGATGTCATGATCCACCTCGACGAGACAACAGCGTTGCAGCCTCTCGAGAAGAGCGGGACGTGGGTGACGGGCGAGTTGCCGGAGACATTTCCGTCGAGCTTGTAGGAGCACAGGCGGCGTTTTACGGGCGGGGGCCGCGCTGCGGCGTCAAACGGGAGTGGCTGCCAGTGTCGACATCCGATCACCCGGTGCGCTTGCCAAGCGTGGTCGGATGTCGCAGCGCGGCGTGCCTACGAAGGCGCAAGCGCCAGATGGTGTGCGCGCACTCTGTGAAGAACCTGTTAATAATTTTGCTGTTCACCGGGTGCGAACTCTGCCATTTTGACCGACCATTCGTCACGCGGTCAGGAATTTAGCGAAACTGTTTTCGCGATTTGCGTGACGAAGCCCGCACGCTAAGCACACTCCACAGTTATTCAGATGTTCAATCCACCACGACGCATGGAACCGGCCGCACCCTCGCCGGTGCAAACACCCACATCGATGCCGTCGAACGGCACCACACCCGCCACACCTCGTTCCGGCGTGCTCTCGAGCGGCGTCTCGATCAAAGGGTCGGTGAAATTTGGCAGCGAACTGGTGATCGACGGCTACGTGGAAGGCTCGATCACATCCGGCGGGCGCCTGACAATCGGCGAGCACGCCGAAATCAAAGGCGAGATCCGGACGAAAATCATCACCGTGCATGGGACCGTCGAAGGCGACATCATCGCGGAGGAACGCTGCGAACTCCGTAGTGGCTGCACGCTGAAGGGCGACATCGAAGCGCCGCGCCTGGTGGTTGACGAAGAAGCCACGTTCCTCGGCAGCGCGAAAATCAGCTCGCCGAAGAAGGCCCCGACCGGAGCGGCGCCCGCAGCTGAGCAGTCAGCGGCTTAAGCGCTCCGTCTCGCGTTCCGACGAACGCCGCGGGCGGCCCGGAGTCGCGACTCGTGTTTGGCCCGGGAACGCGCATATTTGTCGCGATGAACGATTCCGCGGAGCTCGATAAGAGCGCAACCTTGGCGGCGGAAGAGGTGTTGCGAGTCAT
>DATHXZ010000355.1:0-5691 GCA_035459405.1 Chthoniobacterales bacterium | reverse complement strand
TTATCTGGCTCGCGGCAGATCGCGAGCCGCCTCAGAGGGATGGCAACGCGCGCGGCCGTGCATTGGCCGGACGAAGTCGCTACGCCTGTCGGAGGTTCATCGCACGGCTACGCCTATGAGATATAAGTTGCTGAAGTATCGCATTCCTGCGGACCGACAGAAGCTTGTCGCCGAGAACCTCATCAAGCTCTCACAACGTCTCGACAAGACGATCCCGTCGAAAGATGCCGAGCACAATCTCCTCCTGGCCACGTGGAACATCCGCGATTTCGGCAAGCGCTATAATCGCGGCTTTGGCCCGCGCTTGCCGGAGTCGCTCTTTTACATCGCCGAGATGCTGTCCCGTTTCGACTTCGTTGCCGTGCAGGAGGTGAACGAACTCTACGATTTCGAGAAGGTGCTCGAGATACTGGGCAACAATTGGGATTTCATCGCCACCGATGTGACTGATCCGAAGATCGGCGGCAACGGCGAGCGCCTCACCTACCTCTTCGATAAACGGAAGGTGCAATTCCAGAACATCGCTGGCGAGATTGTGCTTCCGACCGACATGCTGATCAGCAAGGCGCGCGTCGCAGCTGAAGGAGAGACGAAACTCTTCGCCGGCAGACAATTTCGGCGGACCCCCTTCACCGCCAAGTTCCAGGCCGGCTGGTTCCGGTTTGAGATTTGCACGGTGCACCTGTATTTCGGCGAAGAGTCGGGGGCGAAGTTAGCGGAGCGGATCGAGGAAATCGGACAGGTCGCGGACTACTTCGGGCGTCGCTCGGAAGAGGCGGAGAAAGAGTTCCGCTCGTTGATTCTTCTGGGCGATTTCAACATCGTCCACCCGCAGCACAAGACGATGAAGGCCCTCACTGATCGGGGCTTCAAGGTGCCGGCTGGCCTGTCGGGCAGCAACGTCAAGGGAGACAAGTACTACGATCAGATCGCCTTCAAGGCGCGCTCCGGTGTGCTCGAATACGTCGACGCGGCGGCGGAGAGCAAGAAAGGATCGGGCGTGCTCGACACTTTCGTCGAGCTCTTCACGAACGAACAGTTTGACCAGTACAAAGCGGAGGTGGCAAAGAGCACGAACGGCAAGAAGAAAACAGGCGCTACGCTCAAGAAGTACTACACCAACGAGTGGCGCACCTATCAGTTGAGCGATCACAGGCCGATGTGGGTGCGTCTCCGCACGAACGACAGTCCGAAGTATCTGCAGGCGATTGTCAGCGGCGAGCGCACCTGGTGAGCGCGAGGCGCGGACTGCCGGTCCGCAAAAGTAGCGCAAGCTTCCAGCTTGCAGAACGGAAGCCGCAAGCGAGCCGGTTGCGCTACCTTCTGTACCCGCAAACACGCCACGTGGCGGGCGGACTGAGCCGGCGCAGTCTTGATCCTGCGCAAATCGGTTGCGCAGAGCGGCGCAGTCCCACTTATTCCGGCGTGAGCGCCGAGACACGCACCGATGCGCAGCGCCCGCCTCCGCCGAGCTCCGGCGCGGCGAGGATGGAGCGCATCGTCAGACTGTGCAAGCGGCGCGGCTTCATCTTCCAATCGGCCGAAATCTACGGCGGTCTCAACGGCGTCTGGGATATGGGACCGCTCGGCGCGGAGCTGAAGCGCAACCTGAAGGATTACTGGTGGCGCGTGATGGTGCGCGAGCGCGACGACGTGGTCGGGCTCGACGGCTCGATCATCACGCACCGCGCCGTGCTCAAGGCGAGCGGGCACGAGGACACGTTCAGCGATCCGATGGTGGAGTGCAGGTTGACGAACGTTCGGCTTCGCGCCGACCAGATTTCTGAACAATCGGGAACTATTTACAGCTTCTACGGCGCCTTTGACCGCGGAATTGAGGAACAGTTCATTCGCGACTTCCAAGCAGGGCGTGGACCGAGCGCGATCTCGATAACGCTGGAGGCTGCGACAGTTCCGCATCCGGCAGCCGCGAAGCTAGCTGAGATTCAGCCGTTGCTGAGCGACTCAGCTCATCGTGCCTTGATCGAGCGTCTAATCACAGAATACACGCCGATGAGAAAGGGACTGGCAGAACGATTCTCAGTGCTCTGTACTGGCAAGCGGGACTTGGCATACGCCCTTCAAGTCGCGGAACAGTTCTACAAGAAACGCGGAGTCGCCAACCCTCATCCGCTATTAGACCGCTGGGAGGCCACGACGGGAACGCGCGCGTTCAATCCTGAGAACGGTGCTGAGCTGGGGCCGCCGCGCGCGTTCAACCTCATGCTGCGGACGCAGCTTGGCGCGACCGAGGACGAATCGTCGGTCGCGTATCTTCGTCCCGAGACGGCGCAGTCCATCTTCGTGCAGTTCAAGAACGTGCTGGATACCGCGCGCAAGAAGCTGCCCTTCGGCATCGCGCAGATAGGCAAGGCGTTCCGGAACGAGATCAACCCGCGCAACTTCATCTTCCGCTCGCGCGAGTTTGAGCAGATGGAACTCGAATACTTCTGCGCGCCGCAGCGGGGGATGCAGTTGCTCGATTACTGGCTCGAGGAGCGACTGAAGTTTTACGACAACATCGGGATCCCGCGCGCGAAGCTGCACGTGCTGACTGTTCCCGATGCTGACCGTGCGTTCTACTCGAAGGGCACTTACGACATTGAATACGAGTTTCCGTTTGGCGTGCAGGAGCTCGAAGGCGTCGCCTACCGCACCGACTACGATCTCACCCAGCATCAGAACGCGAGCGGCAAGCCGCTGGAGTATTTCGATGAGGAGTCGAAGCAGAAATTCATCCCGCACGTCGTCGAGCCGAGCGCGGGTGTGGACCGGACGTTGCTCGCCCTGATCTGCGAGGCTTACGACGAGGAGACGGTCACCGACGACAAGGGCAAGTCGGAAGTGCGGACGGTGATGCGCTTCCATCCACGGATGGCACCGATCAAGGTTGGCGTGTTTCCGTTGCTGAAGAACAAGCCGGAGCTGGTGGCGAAGGCGCGCGAAGTGCACGCGCTGCTCAAGCCACACATGATGACGTTCTATGACGAAGGCGGCGCGATCGGGCGGCGCTACCGTCGGCAGGACGAAGCCGGCACGCCTTTCGGCATTACGATCGACTTTGAGACGCTGGGCGAGCGCGGCGATGAGTTGCGCGACACGGTCACACTGCGGCACCGCGACAGCATGCAGCAGGAGCGTGTGAAAATCGGAGAGTTGCTTGGCATTTTGCTTCCGCAGGTGACGTAGTGCACCGTGGCGCGAGCGTCCTCGCTTGCGTGCATTTGAATGCGCAACCGGGACGGTCGCACCACCGGGCACGCATCTCACTCGCGCGCCAGAGTCGAATATCAGGTATGGCGACTCACCAGCATCAGACCGAACGCGCGGGCGACAGGATTTCCCTTTGGGAAGCGACAACTGAGACCCGCGCACTCAATCCGCTCCGCGAGAACATCGACACGCATATCTGCATCGTCGGTGCTGGCATCGCGGGTCTCTCCGTTGCATACCGGCTCGTGCGCGACGGCCAGCGTGTAGTCGTCATCGATGACGGGCAGGTCGGGCGCGGTATGACCGGCCGCACGACCGCGCACCTGGCGAGCGCACAGGACGACGGCTACTACGAGATCGAAAGCCTGCATGGGGCCGAGGGCGCACGTTTTGCCTACGGAAGTCACGCGGCCGCGATCGATCAGATCGAAGCAAACGTCCGCGACGAGAGGATCGACTGCGGCTTCGAGCGGCTCGATGGCTACCTGTTCGAACCGCCGAACCAAGGGATCGACAACCTGCGTCAGGAATTCGAAGCCTGTGTGCGCGCCGGCGTCGACGTGACGTGGGTAGATCGCGCGCCGATCGACGCGTTCAACACCGGCCCGGCGATCAGATTCGCTAATCAGGGGCAGTTCCATCCGCTGCATTACCTTCGCGGGCTGGCCGCTGCGATCGAGCGCTACGGCGGCAAGATCTACACCGGCACGCGTGTGGTGGACGTGCAGGAGAGCGAAAACGGCGTAGCCAAGACCCAGGACGGGCTCACGATCCGCGCCCGCTCGTTCATTGTGGCGAGCAATACACCGATCAACGACCGCTACGTCATCCACACGAAGCAGGCGCCTTATACGACCTACGTAATCGGTCTTCGCGTGCCGAACGGGTCGGTGCCACACGCGTTATTCTGGGACATGGCCGAACACGCCGGGCAGGAGGACAAGCCGATCGGTCAGATTCCGTATCACTACGTTCGTGTTTCGGCAGGGGCTGATGGCGACGAGGTGCTCGTGGTCGGCGGCGAGGATCATAAGACCGCACAGGAGGAGGATTTCGAGCAGCGCTACACGAACCTCGAGGACTGGACGCGCGTCCGCTGGCCGCAAGCGAGCGAGGTGGTGTTCCGCTGGTCTGGGCAGGTGATGGAACCGGAGGACTACATGGGGTTCATCGGCCGCAACCCTGCCGATAAAGACAACGTCTACATAGCGACTGGAGACTCGGGCCAGGGGATGACGCACGGCACGATCGCCGGCATCCTCATTCCCGACTTGATCATGGGTCGCGAGAACCGGTGGGCGAAGCTCTACGATCCATCGCGCCTGATCTTTAAAGGCATCGGCGACTTCCTGAAGGAGAACATCAACGTCGCCGCGCAATACCGCGATTACGTCACCGGTGGCGACGTGAAGTCGCTCGACGAGATCCCGGCGGGACAAGGCGCAGTGTTCCGGCGGGGGCTGCGGAAGGTGGCGTGCTATCGTGACGACTCGGGAACGCTGCACGAGATGACAGCCGTCTGCCCGCACATGAAGTGTATCGTGCATTGGAACCGGAACGAGAAGACATGGGATTGCCCGTGCCACGGCTCACGATTCGATGCGATGGGACACGTGCTAAACGGCCCGAGCATCGCCGATCTCGCGCCGCTTGATGGCGACGCCGCCAAATAGCAACCGTGCATGGATGTCGATGCGTTTCGTGCGTTCTGCCTGCGGAAACCCGGCGCGACGGAAGACTCGCCGTTCGGGCCCGAGCACATCGTGTTCAAAGTAGGCGGGAAAATGTTCGCGCTGCTAGCGTTTGAGGAGATTCCCCCGACGGCAAACCTGAAGTGCGATCCCGATCTCGCGCTCGAGTTACGCGACCGCTACGCGGAGGTGCAGGCGGGCTATCATATGAACAAGAAGCACTGGAACACCGTGCAGATCGACGGTGAGATCCCTGCGACCGAACTCACCAAAATGATCGACCACTCTTACGAGTTGGTGGTGAAAGCATTACCCCGAGCGCAGCGGGAGCGTCTCGCTGGTTGACCTCCTTTAGCGGCGGTCTATGACCGGCATTGTAGCCGAGGATGCTGTCCTCGGCAGCCGCGGATGGCATCCGCGGCTGCAGTTCGGCGATGGCAGACCGCGGCTACAGGTTAGCCGACCGCGCGCAGGTGAACTTCCCCGATGTCGAGTCGCAACGCTTGGTGCGCGACATCGAGGAATGCATCCGGCGGGTCGGTCAGCGCAACTTGCAGGCTGCCGCTCTGGCCGTTAGACGCATGCAAGTTCTCGCGCGAGAGCAATTCGCGCACTGCCGTCGCGCAGTTCTCGGCGGAGTCGACCAGCGTGACATCATCGCCGAGCAGCCGCTGCATGGCCGGCCGGAGCAGCGGATAGTGCGTGCAGCCGAGGACCAGGGTGTCGATGTCGGCATCGAGGAGCGGGCGCAGGTAGTTCATCAGGACCTCGTCGGTCACGGCGCTCT
>DATHXZ010000354.1:0-3099 GCA_035459405.1 Chthoniobacterales bacterium | reverse complement strand
GAGATCCTTCGTCATCTGCGCCGCTCAGAATGATACGCCGTAACGGGTGTCGATACGCCAGCTTTAGGCGCCGAACTCGGCGCTGACGGTGATCCGATCGGTCGCAGCGATCCGCACATCGCGCAATCGCACCTCGCCGAGCGGCAGCGCCATAAGCGGGAACGTGCGGCCGTTAAGTGCATTGAGGTGCGGCTCCAGAAATCCGCAGCCGAGGGCGCCGATCGCGCCTTCGCCGTGGCACTTCAAACCAGAGACGCTCGCGTTTAGCTCGTGGTCGAGGTCGAGCTTGGCGGAGATCGTGATCACGGTGCTGAAGAAGAGCTTCTTCGCGCGGAGTTGTACCTGGCCATCCACGCTACGCTCGCCACGCGGCTTCACCGTGAGTCGCACCTGATCGATCTGGACGCCGTGTTTGCCGGCTTCGCTTTTCGCGAGGGCCGCGATCGCCGCCTCGATGTCCTTCGCGGCAGCAGTGATTTCGACGACGCCATCCGCCGCACCCTGCAACATCAACATTGCCTCCCCGTTGGCGTCCTTCGCCTGGTTCAAGCGCACGTCGCGCGCGCCGAGGCGGAGATCGGCGGTCGCCGGACCGAGGAGCAGACCAGCAGCGTCAATGTGGAGATCATCAACCCGCAGCCCATCCAAGCTGTTGCCCCTCACCTTCGGCGGCGGCGGTGGATTCGACCGCAGCTCAGCGCCGTTCAGCGTGATGCGGATCTCCGAGAGCGCCGGGTAAGCCTTGTCACGGATGACGACCGGATTGGCTGCATTGGCGAAGACGCGCTTCACGCTGTCGTTTAGCAGCACGGCTAGATCAACGGCATTTTCAGGGAATTTCTTGCTGTAGAGCGGAAACATTGTCGCAAGGTGGCCGCCGATCCGGCAGCGTCCAACCTGAATCGCCGGAAACAGAAAAGCGGTTGCAAATTCACACTGCCCCGCTACTTTCCGCCTTCCTTTATGGCGAAGACTTCCTGGATGAACCGCAACGAACGCAAGCGCGCGACCGTGAAGAAGTATGCTGCGCTGCGCGCGGAGCTGAAGAAAAACAAGGACTACGCCGCCCTTTCGCAGCTGCCCCGCAACGCGAGCCCCTCGCGCGTCGTGAACCGCTGCCAAGTGAGTGGCCGTCGTCGCGCGTTCATCCGCCGGTTTAAGATCTCGCGCCTGGTTTTCCGCGAACTCGCTTCCGCCGGGTTGATTCCTGGTGTCACGAAGTCGAGCTGGTAAGCCCGTCGCCTTTCGGGGCGGGGTTCGGGTGCGAGGGTGCGCATCCGCTTGATGAGCATTTCATCTTTCGTTTTCGCAAGCTGCTGGCCGCTCGCCGCAGCCATCGCACAGGAATGGGATTCCGGCGGGATGATCGTGCTCAAGCTCGGCGTCGTGATGTTCCTCGTTCTGCTAAACGGGTTCTTCGTTGCCTCTGAGTTCGCCATCGTAAAGGTCCGCGCCAGCCAATTGGATGCGCTGGTGGAGGAAGGGCACGCGCAGGCGAAATTTGCGCGTCACGTCACGGCTCATCTTGATGCGTATCTCTCGGCAACGCAGCTTGGCATCACACTGGCGAGTCTTGCGCTCGGCTGGGTAGGCAAGCCGTTCCTCGCCCAGATGCTGGAACCGTTCTTCGCCGTGGCGGGAGTGACGTCACCCGCCGTGGTTCACGGGTTCAGCTTCGCCATCGCGTTCGGGACGATCACCTTCCTGCACATCGTCCTCGGTGAGCTCGCGCCAAAGTCTCTCGCCATCCGCAAGCCGGTCGGTACTACGCTTTGGATTAGCAAGCCGCTCGGGTTCTTCTACGCCGTTTTCAAGCCGGCGATCTGGCTGCTAAATGGCGCGGCGAACAAGATCCTGAAATACGTCTTCCGCATCGATCCGGTCGGCGACATGGAACTCGCGCATAGTGAAGAAGAGCTGCGCGTGATTCTCGATGAGAGCGAGAAGTCTGACGAAGTTTCGTCGCTCGGGCGCGACATCCTCGTCAACGCACTCGACATGCGCCGCCGCGTCGTCCGCGACATCATGACACCGCGCGGTGAGGTCGTGTCGCTCGACATGGAGGACAGCTTTGAGGAAAACGTCCGCAAGGCGCTCGAATCGCGCCACACGCGGTTTCCGCTCTGCCGCGGCCATCTCGACAACACGATCGGCATCATTCACATCAAAGAACTGGTGCCGATGATGCGCGACGGGAATCCCGATCTCATGCGGATCAAGCGCGACGTGCTTAACGTTCCGGAGATGATGTCGCTCGAGAAGCTGTTGAACATGTTTCTAACGAAGCACGCGCACCTCGCCGTCGTGGTCGACGAGTACGGCGGCACGGTCGGAATGGTCACGCTCGAGAACGTCCTCGAAGAGCTCGTTGGCGACATTCAGGACGAGTTCGATGCGGAAAAAGCGGAGTTCCGCGAGATCAACGAGAACGAATTCACGGTTGAAGGTGCGCTCGCGCTCTACGAACTGCAGGATATGGCCGATCTCACGCTCGAGAGCGCGGATGTGAGCACGATCGGCGGGTACGTCACGCATCTGCTTGGCCATCTGCCGAAGCCCGGCGAGCAGGTGCAGATCGAGAACTATCTAGCGACGGTCACGAAGGCCGACGGACGCCGCGTTGAGCAGCTGCATTTCCGCAAGGCCGCTGACGCTCCGATCAGCCAGAAGACGACGGCGAAGTTCGACGCGCCCGCTTAACGGGCGAATAGCTCTCCCAGCGCCGTCTGTCTGCTGCGACGCACCTGGTGTTGCTCTGCGAGTGCTGCGTTGTGCCGAACCATCCTGCCGGGCGGCAGCGGCGTCACCGTCGCGCCGAGCTTTTCCAGCGCGGAGATAGCCGCGCCGCGTAGCGAGCTTTCCGGTTTGGAGCTGACGCGGATGTCGCGTCCAAGTGCATCCGCCAGAATCGCAGGCGACGCACGTGAGTTTCGGATGCCGCCGGAAACGATCACGTCCTCAGCGCGGCCGATCGCCCGCTCGAGCTGATCGAAGATGTCGGCGATGCGGTAGAACGCGCTTGTGGTGATCGCGCGCAGCAAGTCATCGCGCGTCGTTGTTTGGGTGAGGCCTGTGAGCGCGCCAGCGATTCCCTCCGGC
>DATHXZ010000353.1:0-2355 GCA_035459405.1 Chthoniobacterales bacterium | reverse complement strand
CGGTTCGAGAGCAGCGAGTAGGTGCGCGTGCCGCCTGCGCCGGCGACGCCATCGGGAACCCCGACCGTTCTCTGCCAAATCGGGCGAGCGTCGCCGACCTGGAACACCTTTGTCTGCGAGTAGAAGAACTTGTTGAGATCGGCGAAGAAAATATTCGCGCGCACATGGTATGGGCCGAGGTCGTGAACGGGGAAGATCGGCGTCAGATTCACCTTTCGCGTCACGGTCGTGCCGGTCTCGATCCGCAACGGCGGCTCCGGCTCGAGCGGAGCGGGCGCGAGGAGCCGGCCATCTTCGCCGGTGTTGACTTCGAAGCCGAACCATCGCTCGCCGTTACCGTCGCGCAGCTCGATGTCGCGTCCGGCCAGATTCGTGATCTTCACCTCGGCCATGATCGGCTCGTAGGCGACGTATTGCAGGCGCTTGAACTTGAGCTCGACCTGCACCTGTGCGTGCGCGGCGGCAGCGATGAACATCGCGCAGATCAGCGGTGGCAGAGATCTCATGGGGCGGCAGGCATAATGGAGTGGAGGAAATTGCAGGGCAAGCGCTCCGCTGGCCGACGCGCGTAAGAAGCAGAGGTGCTTGCGAGCCACAGCGCTGTGAGGTCAAACGCCTGCCCTACAACCTCGCGCGTTGGCAAACGGACTCGGCCGGCCGTTTCGATCGCCTGCTTGTCGGCGCAGGCGAACAGCGGCCGCGGGGCAGCGTCGTGCAATCAGCCAAGCTTTCGTCCCGCGCCGAAAATTCCCCACTTCGGCGGCTTTGCTCCTGCGCGCGGTGTGCTCGCTTCGGCCGGATCAGGCGTGAGCACTTGCGTTGCAGCGCCGATCGAGAGCGCTTTCCGCCGGTTCACCGCGGCGACGATTGCTACGTCCCACGTGCCCTTGATCGTCTCGGCGGGCGCGCGCACATACATGTCGTAGGCGAACTCGACCGCCTCCCACTCGGCGAGCTCGAAGAGCGCATCCGCCCCGCGTGTGGTGCCACGTTCCGCATGCACGATCCTGCCAGTGCGCAGGTAGACCATCGCAGTCTTCGACCCGCGCACCAATTGCACCGCACCATCGCGCCCGCTCAGGCAGCACATCTGAAGCACGTCCAGCGCGTGAAACAAATCCATCCCCGTCTGCCGCTGCGCTTCCGTGCGCTCGATCGCCTGCAGCATGCGCTCGCCGTCGATCGGCTCCGGGAAAACTTTCGTGTGCGAAATGTCGAGCCGCTGCTCGGATGCCGGATAAGCCGGCAGAAACATCGTCTGCAATCCGGCAAAGATCTCGCTGAGGGAGCCACCAAGATTCAGCCCATCAATCCCTTCGGCGCGCAGCTGCGTAATGAGCAACGAGCAGCGCGGCACTCCACGCGCCCAGTCGAGCGCTGCGGCGTCGGATTGCGCATAACCGCACGTGTGCTCCGTGTAATCCCGCACCATTTGCACCAGCGGTTCGCCCACTTCGGCGTCGCGGTGGACGATGAGCAGTTGCATTACTGCGTCGGCAGCGTGAGTGGCGGCGCGAACAGGTTCAGGAGCTTGGTGGGCTCGGCGCGGACGTCCTGCAGCTGGTCGTTGTAGTAGACGCGCACCTGGTAACCGGCGTATTTGCGGCTGCCGGGCGCCGCCGGCTTCTTCGCGGTGCTGCTGCCTTTGCGCCCCCCAAGCGGTGGCGTGACGTTCGCCGCCGCCTCCGAGAGCGCCGCATCCGGAGAGATGGCGCTCTGTTTCAGCCGAACGTAGCCGACGGCGAGAATCTCCGGATTGGTTCCCTTCCAGTCATGGTTCGGCGTCAGCCATTCATAGCTCACCTCGGCGTCTGTGAGCGCGACCTTGTTGTTCTCGACCGTATCGTAGAAGTAGACCTGAATCTTGACCTTCGTGTGGTCGATCAACGTGTTCGAGCGCACCTTCACACCGACCCGCAGCGTGAGATTCGCCTCCGCGTCCGGATCCGGGTTCTCCGTCACAGTGGCTTCGGTGATGCCAAACGTGGAGCCGACTGGAATACCTTCCGGATCATTCCGCGCTCCAGTACCAGCGTCGAGCGGAGACCTTCCGGCAAATCCCGGACCCGCGGCCGCGACGGAATCCGCCGGCGGAGCGGTCGGTGCGACGCCGACCTTCAGCTTCATGTCGGCTAGTTCATACAGCGCTCCGGCGGCAGGCCCGATCTCCTGGACCTTACGCCAGGTCTCGTTAGACCGATCAAACAGCTGGATGGACTCGTAGATTATCGCCATCTCGGCCAGGACGTTTGCGTTCTTCGGGTCGCGCTGGGCGGCATCCTGCAGCCGGGCGAGCGCGTTCGTTGTGTCGCCGCGTTCGCGAAGCAACGTGGCATCCCGCAGCAATTGCTCGGC
>DATHXZ010000352.1:0-1612 GCA_035459405.1 Chthoniobacterales bacterium | reverse complement strand
CTCGAGATCGACGGCGCGAGCAACAACGGCGTCGAGCAGGTGCGCGAGCTGCGCGACAACGTCCGCTACGCGCCGAGCAAGGGTAAGTTCAAGATCTACATCATCGACGAGGTGCACATGCTCACGTCGGCGGCGTTCAACGCGCTGCTCAAAACGCTCGAGGAACCGCCGGAGCACGTGAAGTTCATCTTCGCCACGACGGAACCACAGAAGGTTTTGCCGACGATTCTCAGCCGCTGCCAGCGCTTCGATCTGCATCGGATTCCCGCGAACCTGATCGCGGATCATCTGCAATTCATCGCAGGCAAGGAGAAGGTGACGCTCGAGCCGGCGGCGGCGCATGCGATCGCGAAAGGCGCTGACGGCGGGCTGCGCGACGCGGAGTCGATGCTCGATCAACTCGTCGCGTTCTGCGGCGAAAGCGTCGCGGAGCAGGACGTGCTGAATGTCTTCGGATTCACGAGCGAGCAGACAGTCGCGCATTTTACCGAGCAGATCCTCGAGGGCAACACAGCAGAAGCGCTCGAGCTGCTGCACAGCGAAGCCGGTAACGGCAAGGACATGATGAAGCTTATGTCCGACCTCATCGCCTACCTGCGCGACTTGCTCGTCTTCAAGGTCAAGCCGGACGCGGTGGCGGACGAATTCAATCCAGAGCTGCAGCAGGCGCTGCAGACTCAGGCGGCGCTCGTCGAAACCGATCGGCTGCTCGAGTTGATCGATCAGTTCGCAGGCGCAGAGGGGCGGATGAAATGGGCGCCTAACAAGAAGTTGCACTTCGAGGTGGCGGTGATCAAAGCGATCCAGACGCTCGAGCAGGTCACATTAAACGAGGTGATCGAAAACCTCTCGGCCTTGCGCGACGGAACCGTGCAGCCGGCAGCGCCCAAAGCACGCCGTACTCCTGTCGAGCCGCCGAAGCCCGTCAACATCATGCGGCCGGCTGCGCAGCCGAAACCTGAACCACCCCCGCAAAAACAGCCGACCAAAGCAGCCGCCGCGCCGGAAGCGGCAAGCGCTCCGCCGGCCAACGGCGAGACTGCGGTCGACGCGGACAGCCTTTGGGCCCAGGCCGTCGCGCAGATACGGTCGCGGCGCCCGTTGATCCGCGGCTGGATCGAATCCGCCACGCCCCTCGGCACAGAAGGCCGTTTCTTCCATCTCGGCTTCCCGCCTGAGCAGAAGACGGCGATGGAGTCGATCGCGATGCCGCGGAACCGCGACTTCCTCCAGGCGGTGCTGAAAGAGATCAGCGGCCGCGATTGGGACCTGAAGTTTAGTCTAAAGGAAGGGCTGGTTGTTGAGCCTCCAGCAGCGGAGCCGACCGCGCCTGAGAACGGCGCGACCCGAAAGCCGCTGGAAACACCGGCGACCTTCAAGGATGACCCGCTGATTCGCGAGGCGCTCGAGATTTTCAAAGGCGAAATCAAACCCGTGACGGACTGACCACATATGAATCTGAACAAGTTGATGAAGCAGGCTCAGAAGATGCAGGAGCAGATGGCGAAGACCCAGGCTGAGCTGGAAGAGAAGACTGTCGAGGTGCAGGCGGCCGGCGGGAAGGTCACGGTCGTGGCGAACGGCGCGGGCGACGTGATTTCGCTCAAGATCG
>DATHXZ010000351.1:0-9247 GCA_035459405.1 Chthoniobacterales bacterium | reverse complement strand
CTCGGGGCTGACTGGAAAGCCGAACGTCTTCGTCTGTTGCACTGAAATCCCGGCGTTGTGAAGGACGGATGCGCTGCGTTCGTTAGGCAGGAGGAAGTAGTCGGCGCTGCAGCGGTACCAGATCGCGTTCACGGAAAGCGAGTCGGTGATGACAACGACACGTTTGCTGCAGGAGCGACCACGCGAGCCGAGCATGTCGTCGAGCATGTGCGAATACGCCGGATAAACTGAGACAATCACGTCCGGCTCAAACCGGCCGAGTAGCTGCTGAAAGCGATCCTTCGCGGTAAAAAAGACGTTCAGCTTGCCGCCGAACTTCTGCTGCCGATCGAGCCACTGATACACGCGCGACCAGGCGTTCGGCAGGTTATTGATCAACGCGAGATAGGCCTCGCGGGCACAGTCATTCGCCAGCCCGTAAGTGTCGGCGAAGATGTCGTGCACTTCGACGCGCACGGCCTCACCAGCGATGCGGGCGAGCCCGGCGCGAATGCCACGCGCGGCGCTATTGTGGCCCTCGCCGAAGCCGGCGGTGAGGATAAGGATTTTTTTCACCGCTCGTTAGGCTCCGCCCTGCCCGATGCCGGCTCCACCGTGCCCGACGCCGCGCCGCAACGCGCCCGGCTGCATGCACCGAGAGTTTAATGGATATTTAGCGGCGGCAAAGTAAACTCTGCCGCGCAAATGAGACGTGTCAGGTTCGCGTGGCGAGTCACCCGCCGTCTGCTGTGGGAGACACTGATGGACGACACCACCGGTCTCGCCGCGCAGATGGCGTATCAATTCCTGTTCACTCTCGCGCCGGGGCTGCTGTTTCTCTGGCATTTGCTGGGCCTCTTCGGCACCGACCCGGCGAAATTGCATCACATGTTCCTGATGTTGAAAAGCTTCCTGCCGCCGGACCAGAAGGTGCAGGACCTGCTGGATGCGGCGATGGCGAACGTCGTCGTCGCGGGCGGGACCGGTCTGTTCGCGAACGTTGGCATCGTGCTCGGGATTTACCTCGGGACGCTGTTTATCTCAACGATTTCGCACGCGCTGAGCCGAACTCACGGTGTGCGCGAGGATCGCAACTGGTGGTCGAAGTACATCATCTCGTTCTTTCTGCTCTTCTGGTTCGGCGTCACGATTTTCATCTGCTTCAACGCGATGGTCTTCGGCGAAACGCTGGCCGGCCTCGCCGAGGTGAATTTTCAACTCGATGTCCCGCTGCAGGCGTGGGTCACGTTTTTGAGTCTGCCGCTAACCGGCGTCGCGCTCGTGATCCTCGCGCTCATGCTCTACCTCATCACGCCGGAAAACCATTTCACGATCCGGCAGGCGCTGCCGGGCGCGATCTTCTTCGCGATCGGGTGGATCACGGTGACGAAGCTCTTCCAGTATTACGTCACGAATTACGATCGCTATAATCCGACCTATCTGGCACTCGCGTCCATCATTATGCTGCTGTTCTGGAACTATCTTACGTGTCTGTTCCTGCTGCTCGGCGGCAAGCTGAACGCGATCCTGCGCCGCGAGCGCGAGAAGTCGGCGTTGCGCGCAGAAGCCGCGGCAGCTGAGGCTACTGCTGAACCACAGCCGGCTTGAGCGCGCATTCTGCGTTCGCGCATCCAGATCGGTTCGGGCCGCGCGCAGCTCGGCTCGCGGTGATCGTTGTCGTTTGCATGGGCGTGGCCGGCTTGCTGCACGCGCAGTTAACCGAAGAGCAGAAAAAACAGCGGGACGCGTTCCTGAAAGCGCGCGAGGAAATGCGGACAATTGCTTCGCCGACTCCGTCCGCCAGTCCAGGTTCGAAGCCGAAGCCGGCGACGAAGAAATCAAAAAAAGGCGCGACTCCGAAGCCGCAAGCTGCGCCGGAAGATGGTGATGACGCTGATGAGGACGCAGCGGCATCACCGGCGAAAAAGAAGCCGCGCACGAGTCCATCGCCGACTGCGAACGCCGCACCCGGGAAGCGCGCGGGTGATGATGAAGGCGACGAGTCGCGTCCGCGCGTCACAGCTCCTCCGCGCGTCACCTCGCCCGTGGAAGAACCGACGCAGCGCGCCGTTCCAGCTCCCACGGTGATCGCCACTCCGATGCCGCAGAGCACGGCGCCCGTAGCGCAACTGCCGGCCGATATCACGATCGAGAAATCCGGCCTGGAAGAAGAGCAGGGGATGGAGCCGCCGCCGCCTCCGCCGCGGCGCCGCGGCTTTTTTGCGCGGCTCTTCGGTGGACGGTCCGAGAGCTATCGTTATCTAAACCGCGGCGTCATCGAGGCGATCCGCCGCGCTCCCGTGCAGCGCAATCGCTGGAAGTTCATCATCGTCCACAACAGTGGCACGCGGCAGGGCAACGCCCGCGCGTTTGACCATTACCATCGCCGTGTTCGGCGAATGGGGAACGGAATGGCTTACCATTTCGTGGTCGGAAACGGCACGTCGTCCGGTAACGGCGAAATCGAGATCGGTGATCGCTGGCGGCGGCAGATCAACGGCGGGCACGTGCACAGCGATTACCTGAACAACATCGGCCTCGGGATCTGCCTCGTTGGCGACTTCAACCGTGACCGGCCGACGAAAGCGCAAATGGAAGCGACGGAAGAGCTCGTGAAATACTTGCGGCAGCGTTGCGGAAAGGCCGATGTGCGACCGCGCCGAGAGATGAATCCGCCGCGATGGGCAACGGATTGCCCCGGCGACGCATTTCCCTACGGCTGGTTTCGCCGCTTCTAGCCTCTAGCCGCTTCGTGTGCGAAACGCGGCGCGCGCGAACGGCTCCGCGGATCCGCGCTGCCCACAGGGCAGCGGCTGCAGGGCACCGGCTGCAGGGGTGCATCCCAGCCGCACGCGCGGCGCGTTACTCATTGCCAACCCAATACCGCTGTCGGATAGGAAAGGCTCGAATGACTCCGATCAAGATTTGGCTGGGCTACCCGTACCCGCTGGGTGCCACGTGGATGGGCAACGGCGTGAACTTCGCGATGTTCTCCGAGAACGCGACCTCGGTGGATCTCTGCCTCTTTGATCGTCTCGAGTCCGCGCAGGAGAACGTGCGAATCCCGATGACCGAGCACACCGATCAGGTGTGGCACATCTTTTTGCCCGACGTGAAGCCGGGCCAGCTCTACGGCTACCGCGTTTACGGCCCGTACGACCCTGAGCGCGGCATGCGCTTCAACAGCTCGAAGCTCCTGCTCGACCCGTACGCAAAGGCGATCGCGGGAACGATCAACTGGTCCGACGAGATGTTCGGTTACGTCGTGGGGTCGGATGGTGGTGATTTGGTTCGCGACTTCCGGGACGACGCATGGGGGATGCCGAAGGCGGTGGTGATCGATCCAACGTTCGATTGGGGCGAGGACAAGCGGCCGCGCACGCCGTTGAACGAGTCGATCATCTACGAAGCGCACGTGAAGGGGTTCTCGCGCCTGAACGAGCAAGTGGCACCGGAGCTGCGCGGCACCTACGCGGGTCTCGGGAGCGCGGCTTCGATCCAGTATTTGCAGGAACTCGGCGTCACCGCGGTGGAGTTGCTGCCGGTGCAGGAATTCGTCAATGACAAGATCCTGATCGACAAAGGCCTAACGAACTATTGGGGCTACAACACGATCGGCTACTTCGCACCCGAGGCGAGATACTCGAGCAGCGGCGGGATGGGCGAGCAGGTGAAGGAGTTCAAATCGATGGTGCGCAACCTGCACGCCGCCGGCATCGAGGTCATCCTCGACGTCGTTTACAATCACACCGGCGAAGGGAACCACCTCGGACCGACGCTGAGTTTCCGCGGCGTCGATAACCACGCCTACTACTGGCTCTCGCCCGAGGACCAGCGGTTCTACATGGATTTCACGGGAACCGGCAACACGTTCAACCTGCTCCATCCGCGCACGCTGCAGCTCGTGATGGACAGCCTGCGATATTGGGTGCTCGAGATGCACGTCGACGGCTTCCGGTTCGATCTTGCATCTACGCTGGCGCGGGATTTCGGCGGCGTGAACAAGCTGCACGCGTTCTTCGAAATCATTCACCAGGACCCGGTGCTCTCGCAGGTGAAGCTGATCGCCGAGCCGTGGGACGTCGGCATTGGCGGATATCAGGTCGGGAATTTCCCCGTCCTCTGGGCGGAGTGGAACGGCAAATATCGTGACGCGGTGCGAGGTTTCTGGAAAGGGGACGAAAAGTTGATCGGCGACATGGGTTATCGGCTCACCGGCAGCCCGGATCTATACCAGCACAACGGCCGCCGCCCGTATGCCAGCATCAATTTCATCACCGCGCACGACGGGTTCACGCTGAACGATCTCGTCAGTTACAACGACAAGCACAACGAAGCGAACGGCGAGAACAACCAGGACGGCGACAACAACAATCACTGCTGGAATCACGGCGTCGAAGGACCGACTGACGATCCCGACATCAAGGAGCTGCGCGCGCGTCAACGGCGCAATCTGATGATGACGCTGTTGCTCTCGCAAGGCGTGCCGATGATCACCGCCGGCGATGAATGGGCGCGCACCCAAAACGGCAACAACAATGCCTATTGCCAGGATAACGACATCAGCTGGCTGACGTGGGACCGAACCGATGAGCAGAAGCAGCTCTTCGAATTCACGAAGAAGCTGATCCAGCTGCGCAAAGATCATCCGGTCTTCCGTCGCCCGAAGTTCTTCCAGGGTCGACGCATTCGGGGGTCCGAGATCAAGGATGTGATGTGGTTCAATCCCGGCGGCAACGAGATGAGCGAGGAGGAATGGAACTCGCCGTTCGTCCGCTGCCTGGGCATGCTGCTCAGCGGCGACACGATCGATGTGCTCAATTTCCAAGGCGAGCCGATCCGCGACAACACATTCCTGTTGCTGATCAATGCGCACTACGAGCCGATCACGTTCGTGCTCCCGGGTCAGGAGCACCTCGAATGGCGACTGATGATGGACACTGCTGTGGATAACGGTTTCATCGAAGATGGCGACAAGCATGCGTCCGGCGACGACATCGAACTCGAGAGCCGCTCGGCGATGCTGCTGCGGCTCACAGCAGGCTCTCAGGCGCAGGCGCGCTACGAATCGTGGCGCAAGCGTCAGGTGGAGATCCCGCGCAACGTGCCGGAACCAGCTGGCGCGAAGCCGCCGACCCGTAAGCGAGCCAAAGGCAGGAGTGCGGAGCAGAGTTGAGATGCTGGCGGTGAAGATAGGCGGCGCGTGATCCGCGCAGTGATATTCGATCTCGACGGCACGCTCGTAGATTCCAACGATCTGCATGCGGAGGCATGGCAGGAGACGTTCCGCCGCTATGGGAAGGAAATCCCGTACGCCGACCTCCGTCGCCAGATCGGGAAGGGCGGTGACCAATATCTCCCGGTCTTCCTCGACCCGCGCGAGATGCAGGAGATGGGGCCTGAGGTGGAGAAGTTTCGGGCCGATTTGTTCAAGCGGAAGTATCTCGCGCGCGTGAAGCCGTTTCCGCGAGTGCACGAGCTCTTCCAGCTCCTGCGCGACAAAGGCAAGCGGCTCGCGCTCGGTTCATCCGGAAACAGCGATGAAGTCACGCATTACGCTGAGCTCGCGAAGATCAGTGAATTGTTTGAGACGCAGACCACGAAGACTGACGTCGATCACTCGAAACCGCGGCCTGATGTTTTTCTCAGCGCGCTGCGCCTGCTCGGCACGCCAGCGGACGAGACCATCGTCGTCGGCGACACGCCCTATGACGTCGAGGCGGCGAAGAAAGCTTCGCTTCAGACGATCGGGTTGCGCTGCGGTGGATTTCCCGAAGACGAGCTGCGGGCGTCCGGCGCGATCGCCATTTACGACGATCCGGCTGATCTGCTCGAGAGCTATCACCGTTCGCCGCTCGCCTGACGTCGCGTCCTGGATGGTACGGGCGACCGCGCTGCGACGTCCGAGGCGCGTTCCACGCCGCGAGGACGTTCGAACGTTCAACCAGCCTGCCATGCGCCCGGGACATCGCAGCGCGATGTCCCTACCACCGCAATCCAGTCAGCGCAGTTCGGCGGTCACAAACGATTCTCTAGCGACGCCCAGCGTCAGAACCAGAATTCATACAAAGCATGACACCTACTTCACTCGTAATCGTTGCCGATCGCGGCAACCTCAAGGCCTACAAAGTTGACGAAACTCCCACGCGCGGAGCCAGCTTGCAGCTCGTGCAGGCACTGGAATTAACGGACGCGCACGGCCGCTATAAAGATAAGTTCACCGACAATGCGGGGCGATTCCCGGTCGGTGACGGCGGTGGCCAGGCGGGCAGCGGACGGCACATGAATGGCATCGCTGAACGGCAAGCGCTCGAGACGGAAAACGACCGCCGTTTGCACAAACAACTCGCCGATCACGTGGAGGAAATCATCCGCGCCGAGGCGCCGGAAGGCTGGTCGTTTGCCGCGCCTGCGTCCATCAACTCGACGGTCGTGGATTTGCTCACATCCGACATTCGGAATCGCATCGTAGAAAATGTGAAATCGGATCTGGTAAACATCGAGGCGGCGAAGTTGCCGACGCATTTCCAGTCCCTTCAGCCCGTTTGATTCTGCCATGCAATTGCCTCTAGAAATTTCGTATCGTGGCGTCGAGAAGAGCGACGAAGTCGATAGCCTGATCCGCACGAAGGCCGCGCGGCTCGACAAGTTTTGCGACCACATCACGCGCTGTGAAGTGGCCGTCGAACAACCGAATCAGTCGCAGCGGGAAGGGAGCCCGTTCCGCGTCCGCGTGGATGTGCGCGTGCCGCCCGGCCATGAGCTCGTGGCCGACGAGAAGCAGACCGAGCACGACATGCATGAGCCGCTCACGAAGATCATCAACGACGCCTTCAAGACGATGGAGCGGCAGTTGAAGGATCTGGTCGAGCGCCAGCGCCACGAAGTGAAGACGCATGCCGAGCCGCGTGCGTTGATTACCAAGTTGTTCGCGGATTACGGATTCATCACCGACGGCGGCGGGGTTGATATCTACTTTCACCGGAACGCGGTCGTGAACGGCGAGTTCACAGAGTTGAAGATTGGCACCGAAGTGCGCTTTGATCTGTCGCACGGCGAGATGGGGCCGCAGGCCAGCACCGTGCACATCGTGAGCACCGGCGGGCCGAAGCTGTAGCCGGGAGCCATAACAGAAGGGCTGTGACGTGCGGGGGATTGCACGAACGTTTCGACGGCTGCTGGCGTTTGCGCCAGCAGCCGGTCTTGTCATGAGCGCGGCTGCCTCAGGTGCGGAAACGGAGACGTTGTCGTTTGCCGGCCGTAAGCTCGAGTTCGGCGGCGCGACGCGTGAAAGCGAGGAACGGAACGTTGTCGCGCTCAAGTTGCACACCGACCGCGGCGACATTGATGCCCGGTTTCATCCGAGTGCGGACGCCGCTCCCGCCGCGAAGCAGCTCGGCGTGGTTTGGGTCGGCGGTGCGGGCGGAGGGCTCGATGGCCCCGCTCGAGGGCTGTATCCAGCGGCCTCCGAGCAGCTGCAGCAGCGCGGCATCGCGAGCATTCGACTGCACTATCGGCGGCCTAACGAGCTGCGAGATTGCGTGCTCGACACGCTCGCCGGGGTCGCGTTTCTCGCGCGCGAGGGAGTGACGAAGGTGGCGCTCGTTGGCCATAGCTTCGGGGGCGCGGTTGTCATCTCAGCCGGCGCGAGCTCGAAGAACGTGAAAGCTGTCGTTCCGATGTCGAGCCAGACGTACGGGACTGAGCTAACACCGGCCGTTGCGCCACGCGCAATGTTGCTGATCCACGGCACGAACGATGAGGTTCTGCCCGATGCCTGCTCGCGCCAAATCTATGCCGCCGCCGGTCAGCCGAAGGAGATCAAGCTCTATCCCGGCGCCGGGCACGGCCTTGACGAAGTTCGCCAGGAAGTCCTCGATCTGCTCGTCCGATGGATTCCGGAGCAGGTCGCGAAATAACGCTGTGACTGCGTTTGCGCGGACCCGTCGAGCGGCGGCCGCAGTTACGCCGGCGCGCCGCTGAGTCCGCCACCGAGCGGAGGCGTGACATCAGGAGCAACGACAACCTGCTTCGGCGGCTTCTCCGGCGGCATTGGCTGCACTGCGGAGCTTGGCGGCCCTGGAGGCGGGTTCAGCATGCGACCGTGCTCGATGATGTCTCGGATCTGTGCGCCGTCGAGCGTCTCGTACTCGAGAAGCGCTCTGGCGATGAGCTCGAGTTTACCGCGCCGCTCAATCAACAGGCGCTTCGCTTTGTCGTAAGCATCGTCGATCAGTTTACGAACTTCTGAATCGATCTCTTCGGCGGTCGCTTCGCTGTAGTCGCGCGAACGGGCAATGTCGCGGCCGAGGAACACGTAATCCTCATGCTCGCCGTACTCGACCATACCCATCTTTTCGCTCATGCCCCACTCGCAGACCATGCGGCGAGCGGTGTTGGTGGCCATCTTGATATCGCCGCGCGCGCCGTTGGTCACATCGCCGAACACGATCTCCTCGGCGACGCGTCCGCCCATGCTCACAACCAGGCTGTCGATCAGCTCGTTCTTGCGATTGGTGTACTTGTCCTCTTCCGGCAGCCACATGGTGCTGCCAAGCGACGGGCCTCGTGGGATGATCGTGACTTTGTGCAGCGGCTCGGTGTGCTCGAGTAGCTCGAGCAGGAGCGCGTGGCCGGCTTCGTGATATGCCGTGTTGGTCTTTTCCTTTTCGCTCAGCGCCATGCTGCGGCGCTCCTTGCCCCAACGCACTTTGTCGCGCGCTTCTTCGAGCTCGCGCAGCGTGATGCCTTTCAAGCCGCGGCGCGCGGCCAGGAGAGCTGCTTCGTTGATGACGTTTGCCAGCTCGGCACCGGAGTATCCGGGTGTTCCGCGCGCGACCACCTGAAGATCGACGCCTTCAGCGAGCTTCACTTTTTTGGAATGCACGCGCAGGATCTCTTCACGGCCCTTCACGTCCGGCAGGTTAACGGTGATCTGGCGATCGAAACGTCCCGGGCGCAGCAATGCGGGATCGAGAACGTCCGGGCGGTTCGTGGCGGCGATAATGATAACACCTTCCTGTGTGTCGAACCCGTCCATCTCAACCAGCAGCGCATTGAGCGTCTGCTCGCGCTCATCGTGTCCACCGCCGACCCCGTGCCCGCGATGGCGGCCGACCGCGTCAATTTCGTCGATGAAGATGATGCAAGGCGCGCTCTTCTTGCCCTGCTCGAACATATCGCGCACGCGGCTCGCACCGACGCCGACGAACATTTCGACGAAATCGGAGCCGCTAATCGAGAAGAACGGCACGTCCGCTTCACCGGC
>DATHXZ010000350.1:0-4314 GCA_035459405.1 Chthoniobacterales bacterium | reverse complement strand
CGCAACAACGGCGGCGGGCACGCCAACCATTCAGTCTTCTGGCAAATCATGGGCCCGAACGGCGGCCAGCCGACCGGCAAGCTCGCGGATGACATCAACTCGACGTTCGGCGGCCTCGATCAGCTGAAAGAAAAGATCAACGCCGCGGGCGCCGGACGGTTCGGCAGCGGCTGGGCTTGGCTGATCAAGAGCCGCGACGGCATGCTTGAAGTCACCTCGACGCTGAACCAGGACAGTCCGCTGATGGACGGCAATACGCCCGTGCTCGGCGTCGACGTGTGGGAGCACGCGTACTATCTCAACTACCAGAACCGCCGGCCGGATTACCTGAAGGCGTGGTGGAATGTGGTGAACTGGGGCGAAGTCAGCCGTCGCTACGAGCAATCGTAAGCGGCCCGACGAGAAGTTGTATTCACGAGCGCGGCGGTGATCATCCGCCGCGTTGGTTTTCCCGATGGCGTACCTGAACGAGAATTACCTGAAGCTGCAGGCCGGCTACCTCTTCCCGGAGATCGGGCGGCGCGTGAAGGAGTTCCTCGATGCGAACCCTGATGCCGCAGAAAATCTGATCCGCTGTGGCGTCGGTGACGTGACAGAGCCGTTGCCGCGCGCGGCGGTCGACGCCATGCATCGTGCAGTCGAGGAGCTCGGCCATCGCGAGACGTTTCGCGGCTATCCTCCGTACGAAGGTTACGACTTCCTGCGGAGCAAAATCGCGCAGCACGATTTCCGAGATCGCGGGATCGAGATCGCCGACGATGAAATCTTCATCTCTGACGGTTCAAAGAGTGACTGCGGATTCATCCTCGACATTCTCGGTCACCAGAATCGTGTCGCGATCACCGATCCTGTTTATCCGGTTTACGTCGACACGAATGTGATGGCCGGTCACACCGGGGCGGCGACTGGCGACGGCCGCTACCAGGGAATCATCTATCTGCCGTGCAACGAGCAGAACAACTTCGTCGCGGAGCCGCCGAACGAGCGCGCTGACCTCGTTTATCTTTGTTTTCCGAACAACCCCACCGGCGCGGTTGCCACGCGTGAACAACTCACCCGCTGGGTAGACTACGCGCGCGACAACGAAGCCCTGCTACTCTACGACGCCGCGTACGAGGCGTACATCAGCGACCCGAACATCCCGCACTCGATCTTCGAGATTCCCGGCGCGCACGAATGCGCAATCGAGTTCCGCAGTTTCTCCAAGACCGGTGGCTTCACCGGTGTGCGTTGCGGCTTCACGGTGATGCCGAAGACGGTGAAGGCGCGAACAGAAGACGGTCGCTCGCTGCCCCTGCATCCGCTGTGGCAACGGCGCTGGAGCACGAAAGCAAACAGCGTCAGCTATCCTGTGCAGCGAGGCGCCGAAGGCCTCTACACCGACGAAGGGAAAGCGCAGGTCCGCGCCCTCGTCGATCATTACATGGGCAACGCCCGTATTGTGCGCGAAGCCGCGGAAGGCGCCGGCATGCAGGTGTTCGGCGGAACGAATGCGCCCTACATTTGGGTGAAGGCACTCGATGGACTAACGAGCTGGCAGATGTTCGACAAAATGCTGCTCGAGCTGCACATCGTGATCACACCCGGCAGCGGTTTCGGGTCCTGCGGAGAGGGTTACATTCGCATCTCCGCATTCAACAATCGTGAGAACGCGACCGCAGCCGCGCAGCGCCTGCAACGCCTCGCATAACGCCCGCTCCGAAAAATGACCGCGGCGTTAATACCCCACGCCCGCCGCGAACGAACCGAACCGTAAGATGCGCCCGCCAAAGATCAGCGTCGAGCCGTCCCAAAATCTTCCGCAACTGTATCGCTTCTGCTACCTGATGACAGGCGACGCCGGGAAAGCGCAGGAAGCTTTTCAGGCGACCGTGCGCGAGGCAGCTCTCACTGCCGCCCGCGGCGAGCCACCGCAGGATCGGCTCTGGTTTTTCCGCGATGCGCGCTGGCGCTGCCTGCAGCTGAGCGAAGAAGGCATTCAAGCCGAAGCTTCGACCCCTGAGGAGTGCGAGGTTTCACCGAACGCCGCCAAGCAGATTGCGCAGTTAGATGCCGAGCACCTCGCGATCTGGATCTCGGCCGCTCCCGACCCGCAACGGAGCGCACTGGCGGCCTATTACCTCGATGAGTTTACGCCACGCGAGATGATGACTCTGCTCGAGGTGAGATCCGGCGAGCTGTCCAATCTGATTTGCAGCGGTCGCCGCCAGTTTCAGTCGTGGCTCGACGCGACCACGCCACACTACGACGACGAATGAGCATCTTCCGCATGTCGCGGCGCGAGAAGGCGCTGGCGAGAATCGCCCCGGTCACGGAGAAGCCGGGGACTGATCGCCGCACTCGCGTCGCCGTGCTGCGAGCCAAGCGCAGCAAAGCCATGAGCACGGAGTTTGCGCAACAGCAGGCGTTCGATAAAGCGGTCGTCGCGGTTGTGCAGACGATACCTGTTTCGACGGAAGTCGCAGAGTGGTTCCGCAACGAGAAGCTGATCCCGAAGACCAAGCGCCGTTGGCGGAAGGTCGCGCGCAATCCCGCCGTGCTCTCGGTCGCGCTCGCCACTGCCGTCATCATGGGCGTGATCACGCTAACTGTTACGGAGCGGCTGAACGATTTCCCAGGGTCCAGCATGGCGCAGAAGATGTTGACGGTCGCGAGCTCGACGCGGGGCACTGAGCTCGAGCGGCTTGAAACGAGTGCCGGCGGGCTCGGCGATCTGTTCTTCATGAAATACCGCCTCGAGCACTACGACGTGCCGCAGGAGTTCGCCGACATCAAGACAGCCGGCGTGCGGGTCTTCGACGATGATGAAGGCCGCCGCGTAGCGCAGATCAGCGTTCCAGAAAAGCGGATGCAGTTCTTCATCTTCCCCGCCGAGCGCAACCCGAAAGACGGCAAACCGAAGGAGTTCTCAGGCTGGAAATACCTCGAGCATGAAGGCTGGGCGGGCGTGGCCAAGTTCCGCGCCGGCGTCGTCTTCATGGCGGCGATGCGCGGGGAGGAGAAGGACCTTGCGCCGTATGTGGCGCAGGCGCAGTAGCTCGCGGTCAGGGGAGGCGTTGACACATCCGACCGGCGGTCCCAACTTTGTCGCCGCGCGCCAGGGTAGCTCAGTGGTAGAGCAGGGGACTCATAAGCCCTTGGTCGGGAGTTCAACTCTCCCCCCTGGCAGTTCTGAACGCGGAAGGCGGAAAGCGGAAGTTGGGCGTTCGATGTTCGATGTTCGGAATGAGCGCGCTGTATTTCGAGGACGTTCACGTTGGTGATCGATGCAGATCCGATGAGTATCTCATCACGGAGAGCGCGATCGTCGCGTTTGCGCGGGATTTCGATGTGCAGGCATTTCACCTCGACCATGCTGCGGCGGACGAGAGCGTTTTCGGCGGCCTCGCGGCGAGTGGCTGGCATACGGCGGCGATCGCGATGCGACTGTTTACGACGGGGCCACTGCGCTTCGTCGGCGGTGCGGTAGGGCTCGGCGTTGATGAACTCCGCTGGCCTGTGGCTGTCCGGGCGGGCGATCGGCTCCAGCTCACGACCGAGATTCTCGAGATGCGCGCGTCACGATCGAAACCGCAGTTCGGCATCCTGCGGATTCGAAACGTGCTGACGAACCACCGAGGCGAACTCGTGCTGAGCTACACAGCGAACGCGATGGTGCTTCGCCGGCCTAACCAAAGCTAGGCTGCCGCGGCAAGATCTTTGCACTTGCCGAGGTCGAGTTTCCCCGAGGCGAGCACCGGAATGTCGTCGACCCGGCGGATCGTCCGCGGCACCCAGAGATTCGGCACTTCAGCATCGCGTAATGCGCTGCGTAGCTGCTGTGAGTCGATGTCGATGCAGCTGAGCAACACGAGCGCTTCTCCCTTCGCTTCATCGCTTACGCCCATCACTGCGATGAGGCGCTCCGCCTGAGCGTCGAGATTCAAGGCCGACAGAATCTTCTGCTCGACGAGTTCGTGCGGCACCATCTCGCCGCCCATCTTCGAGAAGCGAGAGAGGCGCCCTTCGATGAACAGAAAGCCGTCTTCGTCGAAGCGCCCAAGATCGCCGGTCTTGAACCAGCCGTCCTGCAATACGTCCGCGCTACGTTCAGGATCGTTGAGGTAGCCGTCGAAGATATTCGGCCCACGCAGCCAGAGCATCCCGGTTTCGTGCAGCGCGAGTTTGTCTCCGGTTTCCGGATCACGAATCTCAGCGGCGATGCCTGGCGCCATCTTGCCTGTGGATCCTCTACGACTGGATGGCTGCACCGCCACGCCATCTTTCGGCGGCACGGGATCTGGCAGGTTCACGCTGACGACCGGCGACGTCTCG
>DATHXZ010000349.1:0-4314 GCA_035459405.1 Chthoniobacterales bacterium | reverse complement strand
CCGCCTCGCTTGCCCGTCTCCGCGCCGGCCATGTATTCCCAGCCGCGGCCGCAGGGCGTGCCAAGGGCCTGGCGCGTCTGGAAGCGCCCGCCTTTCGGGTCGATGCCGGTGACGTTGAACGTCGGCCAGATGCGATGCACATCCTGGTCGATGTAGGAGCCGTCGGTGCTCGCGAAATACTTCTGCTCGTTGATCTGGAAGAGGTTCGAGTTGATGAAGTTCGCGCCGTTCGCGAGCGCGGCTTTGTTCACCTCCATCAGCAACGCGACTTTATCCGCGACCGGCACCTCGAACGCGTTCTTCACGATCGGCGTGCGCCACGCGAGTTCGCCGACGCCTTTTTGCGGCGCGAGCACGACGGGCGCGTCCTGCAGTTTGGCGTTTGCTTTCGCGATCGCGACCGCCTGCTCCGCCGCTTTTGCGATTGCGTCCGGCGTGACGTTGTCGGTTGCGGCGAAACCCCACGCTCCATCCGCGATCACGCGGACACCGGCGCCGTAGCTTTCGCCGCTGACGATGTTCTCAACGCGATCCTCACGCGTGAAGATCGATTGGTTCAAGTAGCGGCCGATGCGCACGTCGACATACTTCGCGCCTTTCTTCGTCGCGGCGTTGAGCGCAACGTCGGCGAGTTTCTTTTTCTCGGAGTCCGGAACCGGCGCCGTCTGGCCGATCGCGTCAAAGGAGCGCGCCCACGGCGGCACCAGGAGCAGCCCGGTGGTCAGCCCGGTGTACTTGATGAATTTACGTCGGTTCATAGAGGAATAGGAACGCACGGGAACGCCCGCCGCCGGCAGCCCCGCAACCTACGGCTGCGCTGTCGCGGGTAAAGCGCGTGCGTAAACGAATACGTCAGTGGAGCAGCCGGAAGTTTGCCGGAAGTAGCGCCGCGCTCGCTCGTCCGCCGGCGCCTGTCGCGTCGTCCGCTGACGCGACTTTCGGCGGCGGCACGACGAGCGGCTCCTTGCCTTGCGCTTTCAACACCTCGTTCACCGCGGGCAGGTCGTTCGTGGTGACCTGCTCGAATTCCGCCGTCACATCGCCGAGCTGCCGGGTGAGGGTTTCGATGTTCGCGATCAGGTAATCGCCGGGCTTGCCTTCATAGCTCAGGATTGAGCCGTAGAGCTGGTCGGTGTGCTCGCGCAGGCGCTCCTCGCCGGTGATCGCGCCGCCTTCCGTGGTGGCGACGATCTGCTTGCGCACCGCGTCCACTCTGCCGTCGAAGTCGCTGAGCGTTTTACGCTGTCATCGTCTTACCTTGCCCGATAAATTCCATTACCTCCCGGTCCGAGCAGATCGCGTGGTACGCGTCCAGATCGTCGTTGCCGAACATGCGCAAGACCAGGCGTTCGGTGTCGAGCCGCTCATGCATTCGCCACTTTCCGCTTCTCCAGCCACGCGTCCAACGAGAACGGTCCGGCGCCGTGGAAGAGGAAGAACAGGCCGGCCGCGATCATCATCAACGCCGGGAGCATCTAGCGAAACGACTGCCCGAGATGCGCGATGCGATCGCGACGATGAAGTTGATGAAGACGAACCACGTCAGCCGCACGAACGCGCCGAAGAGAATACCCCGCAGACGTTGACGAGAGCCTTGAGCTCACCGGAACGAGTGCGAATACGCTGCCGTTGTAGCGGGTGTCCGTGCCGCTAGACAGATCGCGAGGATTGATCGGCCCGGATTGGCGCGAAACGCCCGGCGCGTGAGACCATCGACCAGATCGCCATCACCCGCCGGGGCACGAACTCACCGGGTCACGTGCATTGGCGCCTGAAGGCGCTTCTACGGAATCAACGCAAAATCGCGGACCTGCTGCGCGCCGGCCCTTCGCCGAGAAAGCAGCGGTGCCCCGCTAGCTTCTCCGCTTCGGATTGCGCCTCGCCCGCTAGTCCAACACGTAGACTTCCACGAGCGCCACGCCGGTAGTCGAGTCTTTGCCGCGCACGACGGCCGTGTAGGCGCCCGGAGCCAAGCTGGCGACAACAGCTGACTCGCGGTCATCGGTCGGCGGCACCGTTGTGGCAATAATCTCCTGCTCCTGGCCACCCGTGCGCCAGTCGTCGTTGGAGGTCACGGCCATTCCGTTCCCATCAACGAACTCCAGCGTCGTATCCTGCAGCGCGCCAGCCACGCCCGCCTTCGTCAACGATGGTCCAATCGTACGCACGATCACCCGCGCCGGTGCGCCGGTGACGATGAAGCCGCCGATCATGACGTTGTCACCGGTCTGCACGAAGCCACGCGTGCTGATGTTCGCTAAGATTGAGATGCTCGCCGGATCAAAGCTGGCCGTGCCGAGGTCGTAGACCTCCACCACGCCAATGCCGGTGCCGTTATTCTTCCCTTTCACGATCGCGGTGTAGGCGCCGGGCTCGAGGGTTGCGACGATCGCCGACTCGCGGTTGTCCGTCGGCGCGACCTCGGTATCGATGATCTCCTGCTCCTGCGTGCTGCGCCAGTCATCGTTCGCCACGAGCAACGCGCCAGTCTGCGTGCGCAGTTCCATGATCGGATCCTGCAACGTGCCCCGAGTGATCTGGCCACCACTCTGCAACGAAGGTCCAATGCCACGGATGATCACCTTCTTGGGCGCATTACCGGTCACGATGAAACCGCCGATGAGCACATTCTCGCCCGTGCCGATCGAGATGCGGGTGGAGATGTTTGCGACTGCAGGAGCGACGATCCGCAGCAACGACGGCGCCGAAGTTTCACCCGGATAGCTATACGGCCCGCTGAGGAGGAACGAGCCGTCCGATTGCCGCGCCAGCTTGGCGCGACCGGCAACGGACTTCTGTCGAACGGCTGGTGCGACGAAGGAAGTGTCGACCGATCCATCTGGATTGAGGGTGACGATTCCCGGCGCAGGGACACCGTTGAACGCCTCGAAGGTGCCAACCACGAGCAGGCGACCGTCGGTTTGCAGCTCGATCTGCTCGATCAATGGCCGCTGATTGGCTGCACTCGTTTCGGTCCACTGAGGGCCACTGCCGACTTGAAAGCTTGGATCATCCGAACCGTCGGCATTCAGCCGTGCGATGCCGGGAGCTGCCGCGCCCTCCGGTGTCACCCACGGCCCGGTGATGATGATCCGGCCATCCGGTTGCACCGCGGTGTCCACGACTGAATCACCTCCGAGGACGCCTTGGGACGGCTGGTATGAGCGTGAGCCAAATGGATCGAAGATAGTCGGAAACGTTGTCGACAAGGGAGCTTGTATTCGCATGCCCCTGAAGCTGTCGTCGATGGTTCCGTCGGGATTTAAACGCCGCAGGAAGTTGTTATTGATGAAGAGAACCTTGCCGTCGGGCTGCACCGCCAAGAGACGGCTCGAGGCATCGATTCTCATGATTACGCGGCCGCCTGGATCCCGCTCGACGAGCTGAGACGTGATCGCCGGATCCAGCTCGAAGGAAGTGTCGACCGATCCATCGGGTGCGACGCGACGCACTATCGCACCGTTGACCACGCTCTGCGCGCCGGACGAACCGACAAAAATCTTACCGTTCTGTTGTGGGAGCACGACATCCAGTGAGGAACCAGCAAATCGGCTGACGATCTGCGGATCGGTGATGAAATTTTTGTCCTCGCTACCATCCGCCGCCAGTCGTCCGTAGGTGAAGTCTCCTAAGAACCCTTTCGTGCCCCAGACGAAAATTTTGCCGTCTGCTAGAACTCGGAACCCTTGCGCGATTAAAGATGGCGTCAGGGAGCCGTTCGGATCGGTCTCCGCGATTGGATCAAAGCTGGTGTCCAGCGATCCGTCCGGGCGTAAACGCGCGAAACCGTGCGGCACCGCCGTCTCGCCGGCAAAGCCAGCACGGCTGAAACCGACCAAGGTGGTGCGATCAAGCAGGCGCGCCAAGCTATCGGGATAATCAAACTGGCCCGTCCTCTGCGGAGTAGTGAGTGATAGATCGAGCGTTCCGTCAGAGTTGAACCGCGCCACGCCGTAGCGCGATCCGTTGGCGGGGCCATCTGCGTCATCTACATCGGTGAAGATGCCCGCCACAAGAATGCGGCCGTCAGATTGCACAGCGACCGTGATGGGAGTCGCTGCGGTGACGAATTTCCGGTCGATCAGGAAGCTTGGCCGCCGCAGACTGCTATCGAAAGTGCCATCTGCATTAAAACGGAAGATCGTGCGGTTCGTCGAATCAGCCGTGATGATTTTCCCGTCTGCCTGCAACACCAGGTTGCGGATCAGCAATCTACCGCTCGAGCTTTGAAACGTCTGGTCGAGCGCTCCATTCGTGTGCAACCGGATCAACGAGAGATCCGAAAACGAGCTGACGGAGAACCGGCCGCCCAGG
>DATHXZ010000348.1:0-4014 GCA_035459405.1 Chthoniobacterales bacterium | reverse complement strand
AGCGCTCGTGGAACCCAGAACGTCGTGATCGCCGCCGCGACAACGAAAACGCCGACGGAGAAGGTTACGGCGGCGACGTTCAGCGTTGCCACCCAGCCGCGGCCAGGACGGCGAGCGGTGCCCATCCGGAATCGCTGCACGATCATCAGCGGTGTCGCGAGGACGAACGCGACGGGGATAAGCAACACCAGTGCAAGCGCGAGCAACGGCACGATCTGATGTTACGCCAGAACCGCTCGGCTGCTGGACTCGCAAACAATTTTTGAATCCGGATCCACACAACGCGCATCTCACCTGAGCAATGTTCCCGCTTGACCGCCCGTCTACTGCTTTGACATATGTGGCTATAGAACATATGTCTTCACGCCACCTGGATCGCGAACTGAAGAAGGGCAGCGCGGAACTCTTGATCCTCGGGCGCGCGTCAGGGCTTTCGTTGAAGCGCATGAGCATCAGGAGCTCGGCTCCGAGCGCCCGGCGGTAGAACTCGATCGCTTCCTCGCAGCGGCCGTTGAAGAAGAGATGCGGTTGAAGCAGTCGAGTGTTAGGTGGTTGAGACATGGTGGTGGTGTTCTATTCACCCAACGAACGACTGCCTACCCTCCGGACACCGCTCCTGATCTTTTCCGGAATTTTTCCGTGCTCCGGCCGCGGCCTTCCTTCTAAGATGATGGTCGGCGCGGCTCCCACGTTTGCCAGCCGCTCGATCATCCCCCGTGACACCGCGCATCTTAAGTTGGGAATTGCAGCAGCAATATGAGGCGCTGCGCGGGTTGCTGCAGCGCGCGCTCTGGCTGGCGGAAGGCTGCGCCGATCCAGAGGCCACGGCGATCCTACGCGCCCGACTAACGAACCTCCACGCCGCGGCATTGATTGTGATCGTCGGCGAAGTAAAAGCCGGCAAGAGCAGCTTCATCAACGCACTTGTGCGCGAAGACGTCTGCCAGGTTGCGCCCGGCCCGTGCACGGCTCGCATCCAGGAGCTGGTCTACGGTCCCGAGCGCATCGTTGCGAACCTCGGCCCGTCGTGGGACCGCGTGTATCTGCCAAAGGAAGTGCTGCGCGAGATCACGATCGTCGACACGCCCGGCACGAACTCGATCGTGCAGGATCACCAGACGATCACCGAGAATTACATCCCCCAGAGCGATCTCGTCGTGTTCGTCTTCTCAGCGGTCAATCCGCACACCAAGACCGCGTGGGAGTTTCTGACCAAGGTAAAGAAAGACTGGCATCGCAAGATGGTGTTTGTACTCCAGCAGGCGGACCGCGCGAGCGCCGAAGAGCAGATGACCAACCGCGCGCACGTCGAGCAATACGCGCGCGATCGCCACGTCGAGCATCCGAAGGTTTTCACCCTCTCGGCGAAGCTCGAGCTGCAGGGCGAGCCCTACAGCGGCTTCCCGGAACTGCGCGAGTATCTCCGGTCCGCCATTCAGACTGGCGACGTTTGGCGCATGAAAGTGGAGGGCGCCTCGCACACCATCCGCGGCGTGATGGTGAAGCTGCTCGCGCAGCTGCGCCGCGAGAAGGAGGCAATCGCCGAAGAGCGCGCCTTCTATCAGGAGCTGCTCGGCAAAGTGCAGGGACGCGAAGCAAAGGCCGAGTCCTACCGGCAGCTCGTTGTCGGCCGGCTTGCCGCCACTTACCACAACCTCGCGAACGATGCCGAAGCTGAATTTGCCGAAGGATTGAAATTCGGGAATCTCCTGCGCCGGGCGAATCCCTTTCGTCGCGCTGAAAATCTGGACGCGTGGCTCGCCGGTGTGCGCAAGCGCTTCCAAACAGCCGTGCGCACTGAAGTTGAAACCCAGGCACCGAAGTTGACGCTCGGCCTGCTTGGCGAATTGCAGGGTATGCGCGCTGAGCTCAACGAGCGCATCACCAAGCGCGAGGAACGAATCCGCGAGGCCGTCGTGCTTCCCGACGCCGCTGAGCGCCTTACGAGCCTGCAGAACCTGCGATCGAATCTCGAAAACGTGCCCGTCGCCGGAGACATCACGTTCAACGGCGAGGTCGAAGAGGTTGCGGAGGTCCGGAAATTTGCCCTCGCGGGCAGTGCACTCGCGGTCATGGGCATTCTGCTCGTCGCGTTCTCGGGCGTGGTCTGGGCGGACGTCGCCGGCGCGGTTTTCGCGGTTTTCGGGATCTTCCTCTTTGCCAGCGGGCTGATCTGGCGGCGCGCGACACTGATCCGGGATTTCAAGGAAAAGCTCGCCGCCTCGCGCGACCGCTTTCATGCGCACCTGGAATCGGAGACGAGTGCGATTTGCGACGACCTGTTCTACGATGTACGGCACTCGTTGACCGAATCGATCTTCCGCCTCGACCTTCGATCGAGCCAGGTCGACGCGCCGCTCGCGGAGACGTTCCGCATCGGCGAAGCTGCAGACGAGATGGTGCTGCGCTCACAGACGTTCGCGACCCAGATCGCTGCGTAAGGGAGATCGCGATGCAAGCGGCTCCGGCACCTGTATTTCGAAAAACCGTCGAGACGTTCAGTCCCGAGGCGAAGACGCTGCCGCAACGCTACTACGTTTCAGCAGAGGTGTTCGCCGAGGAGCAAGCGACCATCTTCAGCTCGCAGTGGGCGTGCGTCGGCCACCAAACTCAGATCCCGCGCGCCGGCGACTTCTTTCTCGCGACCGTTGCCGCCGAGAGCCTGATCATTGTGCGTGATCAGCAGAGCGGGGTGCGCGCGTTCTACAACGTCTGCCGGCATCGCGGCACCCGGATGTGCGAGGAGACGGCGGGTCATTCGGCGACAATTCAGTGCCCGTACCATGCGTGGACGTATGCGCTCGATGGCCGGCTGGTCGGCGCACCGCAGATGGATACCGCGCCTGGATTCCGGAAAGCTGAGCATTCGCTGATCGCGGCGAACGTCGGCGTTTGGGAAGGGTTCATCTTCGTGAACCTCGGTGAGGAGCCGACGCCGCTCGACAGTTGGTTCGCGGCGCTGCGCGGCAAATTTGCGCAGTTCAATTTGCCGAACCTGCGAACCGGCAAGCGCGTCGAGTACGAAGTGCGCGCGAACTGGAAGCTGATCTTCGAGAACTACTCCGAGTGCTATCACTGCCCGGGTGTGCACCCGATGCTTTCGAAAGTCTCGCCGTACGATTCGGCTGAGAACGACCTGACCGAAGGACCGTTCCTCGGCGGATTCATGTCGATCAGCAAAGGCGCCAGTCTGACGCTGAGCGCCAACGCATGTGCGCGGCCGGTCGGCGAGATGAACGTGGAAGATCACGCGCGCGTTTTCTACTACTCGATCTTTCCGAACATGTTGCTCAGCATGCATCCCGATTACATCATGGTGCATCAGATCTGGCCGGAAGCGCCTGATCGCACGCGCATCGTCTGCGACTGGTTCTTCCATCCCGACGCCTTCACGCGCGCCGACTTCCATCCGGAAGACGCCGTCGAATTCTGGGACGTGACGAACAAACAGGACTGGCACGTCTGCGAGCTGAGCCAGCAGGGCATCACTTCACGCGCGTACCAAACCGGCCCCTACTCGCCGCGCGAGAGCATCCCCGCGGCCTGGGATCGCGAATACCTGCGCTACGTGCGCTGAAGCTCGGAGGGACATGCTTCCGCATGTCCCGGACGTGCGGAAGCACGTCCCTCCGGCAGCCCGAGAAATTCCCCAGCCGTCCCGGCGAGCAGCCACGCCTTTTCGTCTGCCGTAATCTCCGCAAGCGACTCGATCAGCTCGCCAGGATTCGCCTCGCCAAGCGGGAACGGATAATCCGAGCCAAGCGCGACGCGTTGCGCGCCGAAGAACTTTAGCAGCAGCTTCAGGGCATCGGCGTCGTGCACGAGCTAGTCGACATAGAACCGCGCCGGCGTGTCGCCTGACGCGAGATAGCTGCGCGGGTTTACGCGGTTAACGGTTTGGACGAGATCTGGCCGCACTTTAAAGCCGTGTTCCATGCGCCCGATGGTGAACGGATACGACCCGCCGCCATGCGCGTAGGCGACGCGCAGCTTCGGGAACCGCCCAAACACTCC
>DATHXZ010000347.1:0-8741 GCA_035459405.1 Chthoniobacterales bacterium | reverse complement strand
CACGCACAAGGTTCCTGTGCAAAGCGCGCGCCGCTGTGAAGCTCCACTCATAAGCGGAGACGGTAAGCGGCGCGCCATCCAAAGGCGTGATTCGCCAGCGGTCGCGCGTCATCATCTCGCAGCTGCGCAGCAGAAGGAGATCGCAGGTTCGTGCACCGCGCAGCCGGGTGAGCTTGCCTTCCAGATCAGCCTGGGATTGCTGGCCGAACACTTTCGTCGCCGACTGCGCCAGCGCTTGATGCTTCTCGCGCGTTTTCGCCACGTCATCCCGCAACTCCTGCGCTCCCGGTCTTTCCTCAAATTCGGAGCGTTCGGCATACGTTGCCTCGAGCAGCGTGCGAATATCGTCAGGCAATGCGACCGCTGGCCTTGCAACGAAAACCTCGGCTGTGCGCAGCAGGACGTAGGGTGCATACACCCGACCCGATCTTCCAAATGCTCGCTTCAACTCGGCGGCATCCGCTTCCGAACGGAAGGCAGGCGTATTAATCCAAAACTCCGGCTCACGCGCGCGACGCTCGATCCGTTCATGCCGCCAGAGCCGCCCCATCCGCTGCAACAGCATGTCAGTAGGCGCAAGATCGGTGACGATGAAATCAAGATCGATATCGACGCTCTGCTCCACGACCTGGGTCGCAATCAGGATTGAGCCCTTACCACTGACCCGGTCTCTGCCGAGCCGAACGAGCCATTCATTTTCCAGCTCCTGTCGGCGAAAGAATGGAAAACGGCTATGCAGCAGACCAACCTGCATTCGGTTCGCGCGAGAAGAACCAACGACGGCACGGCAGGTCGCCTGGGCCTCGACGACGGTGTTGCGCAGATAAAGCACCTGCTGGCCAGTCTCGGCGCGTGCGATGCACTCATCGATGATCTTCGCTTCGGTGAATGCCGCCGTCTTGATCTTGACGCTGCGCGTGGCGCCCGGTGCGACGTCGATCTCACGCACCGGCTCGTCTGCTACCGCGACAGTCACGAGCGGATAAGCTGTGGACTCCACGCTACCTGCTTCGCCTTCGGCCGCCGTGATCAGCTCCGCCCGCCGCTCTCGTGTCAGCGTGGCAGACAGCACGATGACCGAGCAACGCAACGCGAGCAGCTCCTGAATCAGGCGCGTGATAAGCGTGCTGGTATAAACGTCGTAGCTGTGAACCTCATCGAGGATGACGACCTTGCCCGCCAACCCAAAACGGCGAACAAAGAAATGCTTCACCGCCACGACGCCTTGCAGCGCCTGGTCCACCGTGCCGACACCGAATCGCGCAAGCAGTGCATGCTTGGCCGAGGCGAACCACGATCGACCCTCACGGGCATGTTCCGCGGCCTGAGCATCGTCCGGTACGGCAGGGCGAAGAATGGTGGTTTGAAACTGCTCCAGCCAGGAAGCGCTATGAGCGAGCCGCAGCGTCGAAACATCTTCCAGCGCATCGCGTAGAAAGGAAGCGACTCGTTGATGAATGCGGTTGCTCGTGACCTGCGTCGGCAACGCAAAATAAATGCCGTCATTCGCGCCGGCCGCGATCAAACGGTGCGCCGCCCAGAGCGCTGCTTCCGTCTTCCCGCAGCCCATCGGGCCCTCGACGATGAAGAGCCCGCGCGCCTCGCAGTGAGCGTGCACTTGCTCCTGCAACAGGTTCGGCTGAAACCCGTCGAAAAGCTCCGGGAACTTCGCGGTCCGAAGCTTTCCTCCACCCCAATGAATCTGCCGCAGGGCGCTCGAGGCAGCGTCGCGGCTTTCCTCTACAGGCAATCCGCGATCGGCGGGAAAGAACGCCTCGTTCGAGCCAATCCAATCTGCGACCGAGATAAGCCCCGCAAGCCACCATAGAGCTGCGTCGTCCTTCGGCGGCTCCGCAGGTAGGGCGCCGAAGATCGCAGTCATTTCCTTCAGCAATGCTTCGCGGGCTTGCGTCTCGCACTCTTCACGTTGGCCGATCACATTCAGCACACCAACGCTCCGACCGAAGATGCGTCCGTGATGCACGCCCGCGGCAACACCCCAGCCGTGCGTGCGGGCCGGCTTCATCACTTTCTGCAAAAATGCTTGTGTGATCTTGGCGTGGTCGCTCTCCGCGCCTGTCGCCCACCGCTCCTGCAACGCAGCGTCCGTGAGATCATGCTGCACGAGCCACTCCGGACACTTCACCTGAAATCCGCAGCTGATTTTCCCAATGTCGTGCAGAGCCGCTAGAGTGACCGCGCCAGCGGGCGCAAAATCGCCCAGTGCCGCCGGCAGCATCTCGAGCAAGGCCTCCGCCACACATCCGACATTCAGGCAATGCGCCTGAACGGAGATGCCGGGACACATGACTCGATCCGCCCGCGTGACTGTTTTCGCCCAGAACTGCACCGGCCTGAAACTACCATGGCGATGGGACAACGGCGGTCCCACCCATACAGAATCATCGCTCGGTATGATGCATCAGCGGCGCGGCGGAGCGCTCCGCGTTCAGCACTTCCGGCGGGGAAGCAGGCTGTTGTAGTGTGCGCTGTCCTCAGCGCAGGGTCTGGCGCGTGGCAGCGCGCTGCGTGATCCGCTGGGAACAGCGGACGCTACAGCAGCCGCGGCTGCGGATTGGTGCCGTTCGCGGAGACCTGCTGCGCGTCGGTCAGCGAGAGATACGTGTATTCCTGCAGCAGCCGCTCGTAGTCGGCGAGCAACTTCATCGCGTCGTTTGGTTTGAGGCGATCGCTCTTGATCGCGGCATCGACTTGCGATTTCACCAGGCGCATCAGCTCGATCTTGTCCCACTGGGTGAGCGCGAGCACCTGGCCGACGGTGCTGCCTTCGATGACTTCCTCGATATACCAGCCCGATTCTTCGTCCGGGTCGAGGAACACGTGCACCTCCGTGACGCGGCCGAAGAGGTTGTGCAGGTCGCCCATGATGTCCTGGTAGGCGCCGACCATGAAGACGCCGATGTAATACATCTCGCCGTACGAAATGCGATGCAGCGGCAGGGTGTCCCGCACGTCCTGCAGGTCGATGAATTTCGAGATCTTGCCGTCCGAATCGCAGGTGATGTCGACCATCGTGCCGTTGCGTTCCGGCGCGGTGTTCAGTCGGTGAATCGGCATGATCGGGAACAATTGGCCGAGCGCCCAGTGGTCGAGGAGCGACTGGAACACGGAGAAGTTGCAGATGTATTGGTCGCCCAGAGAAGTCTCGAGCTCCTTCACCTCCTCGGGCACGTAACGGAGGCCGCGGTGCATCGCGACGATCTGCTCGGCGAGCTGCCAGTAGACGCTCTCGATTTTCGCTTTGCTCGGCAGCTCGAGCAGGCCAAGCGAGAACATTTGCTGCGCCTCTTCCTTGATTTGCTGCGCGTCGTGCAGGCTTTCGCGCCGATTGTTGCGCCGCAGTTTCTGCTGCACGTCGAGAATGTCGCGTACGAGCTTGTGATCCGTTTCCGCGGGCGTCACTCCTGAGTCCGGCGCGTTTTTCTCGATCGCGCCGAATGCCTCCACCACGAGGACGGAATGATGCGCGACGATCGCGCGGCCGCTCTCGCTGACGATCGCCGGATGCGCGACGCCTTCCGAGTCGCAGACGTCCATGATGTTCCAGACGACGTCGTTTGCATACTCCTGGAGGGAGTAGTTCATGGAGCTGTCGAACGTGGTGCGCGAGCCATCGTAATCGACCGCGAGGCCGCCGCCGACGTCGACGTAGCCGAGCTCATGGCCCAGCTTGGAGAGCTTGGCGTAATAACGCGCCGCCTCTCGCACCGCGCGCTTGATTGTCGAGATATCGGGCACCTGTGAGCCGACATGGAAATGCAGAAGCTTCAGGCAATGCGCCATGCCTTCGGCCTTCAGCAGGTCGCTCGCGGCGACGAGGCTCGCGGTATCGAGGCCGAACTTCGCGTTCTCGCCACCGCTCGTCGTCCATTTGCCGAAACCTTTGCTGTGCAACCGCACGCGGATGCCGAAAAGCGGATCGACGCCCATCTCCCTCGCCACGCGAATCGCCTGTTGCAGTTCCTCGATTTTCTCGACGACGAGGATGACCGATTTGCCGAGACGCCGCCCGAGCATCGCCGCGCGGATGTAGGCGCGGTCCTTGTAGCCGTTGCAGACGATGAGGCTCTCGGGGTTGGTATGAATCGCGAGCGACGCGATCAACTCCGGTTTGCTGCCGGCCTCGAGACCGAAGTGAAATTCCTGCCCGGCGTCCGCAATCTCTTCGATCACTTCGCGGAGCTGGTTCACTTTGATCGGGAAGACGCCGCGGTAATGATTCCGGTATCCGAATTCGCCGATCGCCATCTGGAATGCGCGATTGATCGAGATGACGCGGTGGCGCAGAAGATCCTGGAAGCGGATGACGAGCGGGAAGCCGAGCCCGCGCTCGCGTGCCTCGTTGACGACCTCGAGGAGGTCAATCGACCCGCCACCTTCCTGCAGCGGTCGCGCTTCCGCGTTTCCGGCCGCGTTGACGGTGAAATATCCGCCGCCCCAGCCATCAACATTGTAGGTGTTGATTGCGGACTCGATGTCCCAATCAGGCTTCGGTTTTTCGATTACGGCGCCCAACGCAATGGCGATAATCAGTCATCGATTTCAACATGCAAGCGCCGTCGCAAAAATGTCACGCGAGCGGTGTAAGAATACTGCGCCTCGCTTGTGTTTCGCAGGCGAACCGCCTACGTTCCGGCGCGTGAATAAGACGGTGATCGAGGTGCAGGTGCGCGCGGTTTTGCCGACGAGCGGAGGATGCGCGGTGTTCCTCGGGAACAACGACAAGGTCTTCATCATTTACGTCGACCAGACGGTGGGCAGCGCGATCACGATGTTCATGCGCAACATCTCGAAAGAGCGGCCGCTGACACATGACCTCATGGGCCACCTCATGACCGCCGTGGGCGCCCACGTCGAGCGGATCATCATCAATGATCTGAAGAACGCGACCTACTATGCGCGGATGATTATTGCGGCGGAGAACGAGCTGCAGCAGAAGAAGATCATCGAGTTGGATTCGCGGCCGAGTGATTGCATCGCGATGGCGGTGCAGCAGAAGGCGCCGATTTACGTCAGCCAGGAAGTCTGGGACGAAGTCGACGACATGAGCGACGTGCTTCGTAAGATGGAGGACGAAGGGCTGAAGCCGGATCCGGAGACGGAATCGAGCGAGGAGGAGGAGTAGGAAACATCGAACAACCAACATCGAACAACCAACATCGAACATCGAAGTGTGAACCGGGAGGCGGCGTGGAGGCCGCCTTTTTCGTTCGATCTTCGGTGTTCGATTTTGGTTGTTCGATGTTCACGCCGCAGGCGCAATCCCCTCAGCCAATCAGATCGGCGTAGTGCTTCTGCGCGACTTCGCCGCAACGCGCGAGCACGTCCGTCGGCGTGTCCATCGCGAGTGCGTCTTGGACGAGCTGCTGACACTCTGGAATTGAGAGTGTCTGCACCGCGCGCTTCACCCGCGGCACAAGTGACGCACTCACGCTTAGCTCATCCATGCCGAGGCCGAGCAACAACGGCACCATGGTCAAATCGCCGGCCATTTCGCCGCAAACGCCGACCCAGATGTTGTGCGCGTGGGCGGCGTCTGAAACCATCTTCAGCAGGCGCATCACCGCTGGGTGAGTCGGTTCATACAGGTGCGCGATCCGTTCGTTTACGCGATCCACGGCCAGCGTGTACTGGATCAGATCGTTCGTGCCGACGCTGAAGAAGTCGACGTGCCGCGCCAGGGCATCGGCGCACAACGCGGCGCTCGGAATCTCAATCATCGCGCCGACTTCCGTTTCACTCCGGAATGGTATGCCTTCACTCTGGAGCTCGGATTTACACTCATCGAGCGCGCCGATCGCGCGACGCAGCTCGTTTAGTCCGGAGATCATCGGGAACATGATCTTCACGTTCCCCGCCTGGCTGGCGCGCAGGATCGCGCGGATCTGCGCCTTGAAGATATCCAGATGCTCAAGCGAGAAGCGGATCGCGCGCAGGCCCATGAAGGGGTTCTGCTCGTCGTCGGTGTCCATCCCGAGGGCGATCTTGTCGCCGCCGAGGTCAAAGGTGCGGATGATCAGCGGGTGCGGCGCGACCTTCTCCGCCACCCTGCGGTAGGTTTCGTACTGCTCCTCTTCGCTCGGCAACGTTGGGCGGTTTAGGTAGAGAAATTCCGTGCGGTAGAGTCCGATTCCTTCCGCGCCGTTCTCCACCACACTGTCGACATCGTTGGGGAGCTCGATGTTTGCCGAGAGGACAATGTGCCGTCCGTCGCGCGTGGTGGGCTTCGTCTCGCGCAGCCCGGTGAGCTGCTCGGTCACGCGGCGCTTGCGGTCTTTCAGCTCGCCGTAATGCCAGAGTGTGTCCGGCGTCGGGTCGAGGATGAGCAGGCCGCTGTAGCCGTCCAGGAGCACTTCCTGCCCGGTTTCGAGCTTGTCGGTTACATCGTGCAAACCGACCACCGCCGGGATGCCGAGTGAGCGCGCCATGATCGCCGTGTGCGACGTGCGGCTACCGAGATCGGTCGCGAATCCGAGCACGTACTCGCGATTCATCGTGGCGGTGTCGGACGGGGTGAGATTATGCGCGACCAAGACGTGCGGCTGCGACATCGCGAGCACCGGTTTCGGCGCCTTGCCCTGGAGGTTCCGCACCACGCGCCGGGTGACATCCTGAATGTCGAGTGCTCGCTCGCGGAGATACGGGTCGTCGATCTTGCTCAGCGTGTCGGCGTAGTGCGTCGCCACTTCCTGAAAGACGTATTCGACGTTGAAACGATCCTTTTCGAGCTTCCGCAGCACTTCATCGATCAACGTGCGGTCTTCGACTACCAGCAGGTGCGCGTCGAAAATCCCGGCGTCCTTCGCTCCGATCGCCTCCGCGATCTTCTGCTGCATCTCGAGGATTTGGGCGCGCGTCTGGATGAGCGCGGTCTCGAAGCGCCCGATCTCTCCCGCGATGTCGCGGGCCGAGATGCGGTAATGCGCGATGTCCTCGAAGTCATCCGTCGCGACGTTGACGGTCCCCCGGGCGATCCCGGGAGAGACGCCTGCGCCGTAAAACCGGATTTCCGGCCTCGTATCACCGCTGCTCATGCCGGTGCGAGACTACTCTGTGTGTCAACTCCGAACCTGCGCGGCCGGGATGGCCGCACAGCGGCCTGCCTAATCTTCGTTGAAGCTCGCCGCGATCAGCTGTTCCAGCTCTCGAAGCGCCTCCTGCGCGTCGGGCCCTTCGCAGCGCACCCGCAGCTTCGATCCCTGCCCGGCAGCGAGCATCATCAGGCCCATGATGCTCTTGCCGTTGATCTCCTCGCCGTCTTTCTCCACCCAGATTTCGCAGCGATAACGGCTCGCAATGCGGACGAACATCGCCGCCGGGCGCGCATGCATGCCAAGGCGGTTCACGATCGTGATTTCCTTCTCGAAGCGGTCGGGTCGCGTCGCGCCCGTTTGTTTACGATTGAGCAGACCCATCTCCGTTAGTTGTTCCCATTAAATTGAGCAGCTTCGCGTTGAATTCCACCGCGCTGTTTCGGCCGGCCGATTTCAGTTTCTGATCCATGGCCGCTACTTCGACCAGCCGTGCCGTGTCGCGCCCCGGCCGCACCGGGATGGTGATATGCGGCACCAGCAGCTTGAGGACTTCATAGAACTCCTGGTCAAGCCCGATGCGGTCGACTTCCTCGATTTCCTGCCATTCTTTCAAAGTCACCACCAAGTCGAGCCGTTTCTCCCGTCGAATGCTCCCAACGCCGAAGATCGACGCGATGTTGATGATGCCGATGCCGCGCACCTCCATGTGATTGCGCGTCAGCTCCGGCGCGGTGGCCATGAGCTCGCGCCCTTCGAGCGACGTGATACGCGTCACGTCGTCGGCCACCAGGCTATAGCCGCGCTCAATCAAACCCAGCACGCACTCACTTTTGCCGATACCGCTCTCGCCGCGGATCAACACGCCAACGCCGAGGATGTCGACCATGCTGCCGAACTCCGTCACCGTCGGCGAGAAGTCGACTTCCATCGCTATGGTCGCCGCGTTGATGAAACGCATCGTCACCATCGGCGTGCGGAAGACGGCTATTTGCTCGTCGTGCGCAATCGCGAGCAGCTCGGCATCGAGGTGTGCGCCACGCGAGATGACGAGGCATGGGATCTTCTGCTCGCAGAGCCCGCGGAAACGGCGCCTGCGTTCTCTCGGCGTAAGACTATCGAGGTACGATTGCTCGGCGGCCCCGAGCACCTGCACGCGCTTTTCCGCGAAATACTTGTAGAACCCGGCAAGCGCCAGGCCGGGGCGATTGATGGTCGGCTCGCGGATCTTACGGTGGAAGCCGACCGTGTCGCCCTCCAGCTTCAGCTGCAGCTGCTCGCCGTGGTCACGGAAGAAGCTCGCCACCGTGACGACTCGAATATTTTTGCGCAACGGTCCGCTGGACTTGACCGGGTGCGATGACGAGCGCTCACTCATGCGGCTACTGCCGTATATAGCGGAGGATGCGGTGAATCTCCACCGTGGAGCTTGATACGGTTGAGCGGCTGAGTGTGGAGGAGCCCGGCAGATCATCATTGGACGCGCAGCGCCGCCGCCTTGGCATGTCGTGCATGGCGGTGCTGTTGTTCGCGTTCTGCCTCACACTCGCCACACGCGAGAACGAGTTTCCATTCACTTATCACCCGGACGAACCGAGCAAAGCCGCACAGCTGCTGCAAGGCCGCCGAAATTTCTACCACCCCCTCCTTCTGCTCTCGACAACCGAATACGTCACGCGCATCGCGGTC
>DATHXZ010000346.1:0-5903 GCA_035459405.1 Chthoniobacterales bacterium | reverse complement strand
CGCGACATGCGCGGGAGCATCTATTCGCTCGTCGTTGTCGCCGAGGGTGCCAGCCCAGCGCACGGGCAGGTCGTCATGCGCCCGAACGAGAGCGGCGAGTACCGGCTCGGTGGCATCGGGCATGTGGTCGCGGGCGAAATCGCAGCGCGCAGCGGCAAGGAAACCAGGTGCACCGTGCTGGGCCATCTGCAGCGTGGCGGCGCCCCTACGACCCTCGATCGCATTCTAGGGACCCGCTTCGGCGTCAAAGCGGTTCGGCTCGTCAGCGAACGGCACTACGGATCGATGGTCAGCTACCAGAACTACCAGGTGCGCCACGTCCCAATCGCCGATGCGGTCAATCGTCTCAGGCTCGTGCCCCCGGACGGGGAGCTGATTCAAACTGCCCGCGACGTGGAAATTTCGTTCGGCAATTGACATCGTAGCGCAAGCTTCCAGCTTGCATCTTCGAGCGTCTGGCAAGCGAGACGCTTGCGCCACTTATCTGCTCCTATGATCAACGTCATGCGCAAGAACCAGAGGATCCTCTGGATCGTAATCGCGTTCCTGGCGATTCCGTTCGTGTTCTACTTCCAGAACGACATCCTCAACTTCGAGGAGCAGAACCAGCTCGGCGAGCTCTACGGCCGGCCGGTCACGAATGTCGAATTCCAGCGCAACGCGCGCCTGTTCAACCTCGCGCAGCAGCTTGGAATGTTTACGCTCATGCAGGATCTCGTCGCGGGTGCGCAGTCACAGGACGAGGCGTATGTGGAGTTTACGTTCAACCGGCTGATCCTGCGCGAGCAGGCGGAGCGTCTCGGGATCAAGCCATCCACGCAGGAAATCGCGAACGTCGTCCGTGGGCTACGCCCGTTCCGCGGCGAGAAAGACTTCGATCCCGCGAAGTACAACGAGTTCGCGCAAACCACGCTCCCGGCGATGGGCTTCACCGAAGGTGACATCGAGGAACTCGCCCGTGACCAGATCTCGTTCGCACGATTGAAAGAGATCGTCGGGAGCGGCGTGCAGGTGCCCGAAGCGGAGAGCCGTGAAAACTACGAACGCGCTTACGGAAAGCTAAGCGTCTCGGTTGTTCGCCTGCAGAGCGACGCCGTGGCGAAAGATGTGCCGATCTCCGACGAGGAGATTACCAATTACTTCGAAGCGAACCAGGCGCAGCTGAAAACTGACGACAAGCGAAAGGTTAGTTTCGTCACCCTCGGGTTAAACGAAGAAGAGAAGAAACTCGAGCCGAAGCAGCGCGTCGAAGTGCTCCAGAAGCGCGCTGACCGTGTCACGGAATTCAGCCAGGCGCTGCTCGAGCAGGGCGCGAATTTCCAGCAGGTTGCGGCGAAGTTCGAGCTGCCGGTGCAAACGACGGGCGACTTCACCAAGACTGCACCTGACCCGTTGCTCGCCACGAACCCGCAGCTCAGCGCAGCTGCCTTCCGCCTGACGCAGGAGGAACCGACCAGCGATGTGATCCAGGCCGGCGACGCATTCTACATCCTGCATCTCAGCGGCATGGAGCCGGCGCGTCCGCTCACGCTCGAAGAGGCGCGACCGAAGATTGTCGAGACGCTGAAGACCCAGAAGCAAAGCGAGATGCTGACGGCCCGCGCGACCGAGATCACAAACAAAATTCGCGAGGCCATGAACGCCGGCACTCCGATCGAAGCAGCAGCACAGCAGGCTGGAGTCGCTGTCGAAAAGGTGCCGCCATTTGCCCTCTCCGATCCGCCGAAACCGAAGCCCGCTCCGGATCAGCCTGCACCGCCGGAGACGGCCGACCTGCAAAGCATCAAAGGCGCGGTATCGGAGCTTTCGGCTGGCGAGATCAGCGCGTTCACGCCGACGCAGAATGGCGGCCTCATAGCGATCGTGGAGAAACGCGACCCCGCCGATCCCGCCGGCTACGAGGCGGGCAAGGCGATGTTTGCGCAGCGCTACGTGCGCAGCAAACGCGAGATTGCGTTCTTCGAATGGCTGCGCGAGCGGCGCGAAGAAGCTGGCGTGAAGAGCGCCCCACCTGAGCAGCAACCGGTCACCGCCGGTTAGCCGGGCTGCCGCGCCCGTTCTCAGCCGCACGAATGGAAGCGCGCGACGAGCTTTTCGACGACGCGAACGGCGACCTCGCGATCGGTGAACTCGACGACGCGGTGGAGAAATATCGCCGCTGCGTCGAGATGGACCCCACGTTCTTCGACGGCTGGCATGCGCTCGGCATGGCGTTGATGAAGACGGGGCGGTTTCCGGAAGCGATCGAAGCCGGCAAACGCGCGACCGAGCTGCGGCCTAACGACCAGATCGGCTGGACCAGCTTGTCTCTTTTCTACAACCGCAACGGCGACATCAAGGAAGCCGAAGCCGCGGGCGTGAAGGCGAAAATCCTGAGCTGGGGCGGCAAGATCGCGTAGCGCAAGCCTCTGGCTTCCAGGTCAGACGCAAGCGAGGACGCTTGCGCTACGCCCGATCACCAGATGCTGACGATCTTCTCCGGCGGGCGGATCATCGGCGCGCCGTCAGGAATGTTGAACGCCTTCTGAAACTCCGGTGTGTTCGAGAGCGGGCCGTTGCAGCGGTATTTGCCGGGCGAGTGCGTGTCCATGATCAGGCGGCGCTTGATCTCCTCCTCACGAGTGTTCGAGCGCCAGATCTGCGCCCAGCCGAGGAAGAACCGTTGCTCCGGTGTAAAGCCGTCGATCTTCTCGCGCTTGCCGCTCTTATCGAGCGCCTTTTGCAGCGCGGCGTAGGCGAGCTTCACCCCGCCGTCATCGGCGATGTTCTCGCCGAGCGTGAGCCGGCCGTTGATCTTCTGGGCGGGAAGCGGCTCGTACTCGTCGTACTGCTGCACAATGCGATCCGCGCGTTCCTTGTAGCGCGCGGCTGATTCCGGCGTCCACCAGTCGCGCAGATTCCCCTGCGCATCGAACTGCCGCCCCTGGTCATCGAACCCGTGGCTGATCTCGTGTGCGATCACCGCGCCGATCCCGCCGTAGTTGATTGCGTCATCAGCCTTCGCGTTGAAGAACGGCGGCTGCAGGATGCCCGCCGGGAAGACGATCTCGTTCAGGTTCGGGTTGTAGTACGCGTTCACGGTCGGCGGCGTCATGCCCCACTCGGAGCGGTCGACAGGTTTGCCGATCTTCTTCAGCTGCCGCTCGGTCTCGAAGAGCGCCGCGCGCATCGCGTTACCAGCAAATGATGTGCGGTCGATTCTCAGCGTGGAGTAATCGCGCCACTTATCCGGATACCCGATCTTCACGGTGAACGCGGCGAGCTTCTTTAGCGCCTCCTGTTTGGTAACGTCGTCCATCCAGTCGCGTGACTTGATGCTGTCTGCCATCGCCTCCTGCACGTTCTCCACCAGCACGAGCATCCGCGCCTTTGATTCCGGCGGAAAATTGTCCGCCACGTAGAGCTTGCCCAGCGCTTCTCCTACGTGTGCGTCCGTCGCTTCCACCACGCGTTTCCAGCGTTCCTTCAGCTTCTTCGCACCCGTGAGCGTCTGGCCAAAGAAGCGGAACTCCTCGTTCACGAAATCGGTCGAGAGCTCCGAGGCCATGTTCTTCACCAGGTGCCAGCGCAGATACGTCTTCCAATCATCGACTGGCGTGGAGGTGAAGACACCGTTCGCGGCTTTGAAAAAATCGGGCTGGCCAACGTTGATGTCGCCTGGCTCAGTCAGACCGATCGCCTTGAAGTAATCCGCCCACTTGAAGTCTGGCATCAGCGCCTGCAGATCGGCCTGTGACATCTTGTTGTAGTTCGCCTCCGGATTGCGCAGCTCGACGCGTGTGCGGGCTGGTTTCGCGAGCGCCGTCTCGATGGCCATTACCTTTTGCGCGCTCTCGCTTGCCTTCGCTGGCGGGTCGCCGAGCAACGTCAGCATCTTGCCAACGTGCTCCACGTACCCGTCGCGCAGCTTCTTCGAGCCCTCGTCTTCCTTGGTGTAATAATCGCGATCCGGCAGCCCGAGCCCACCCTGATAGGCCTGCGCGATCACCATCGACGCGTTCTTGTCGTCCGCGCCCGAGGTGAAGCCGAACAGCGCGCTCGCTCCCATCATGTGCAGCCGCGCGATCCCCTGCAGCACGTCACCATCGTTCTTAATTGAGTCGATCCGCTTCAGCTCCTCCTCGAGCGGCTTCGCCTTGGCCGCCTCGACAGCCTTCTCATCCATGCCGGTGGAGTAGAAATCGCCCACCTTCTGGACCTCCGGTGCAAGCTTCGGATCCGTCTTCGCCTTCGCAGCCATCTCCGCCGCGATGCGCATCGCTTCGTTGTTCTTTTCCGCGAGCTCGTTGAAGCTGCCCCAGCGCGAAAACTCCGGCGGAATCGGGTTCTGTTTCAGCCAACCGCCGATCGCGTAGGTGTAGAAGTCCTCCGCCGGGTTCACCGACGTATCCATGTGGTTGATGTCGAAAGCCGGCGGATCCTTCTCGATCTTCGGCTTGCCGGCGTCGCCTGCGGTCGTAACCGGCTGTCCCGGCATCGGCGTCGCCACCGGCGGCGGGATCTTGTCGACCGATTTGCCGGATGGCGGCTGCTTTACGCTCGGCGGCGGGGTCGATTTGCCAGAAACGGTCGCGTTCGGCTCCGATTGCGCGTGCAACGTGAACGCATAGAAGCAGCTGGCGAGGAGGAGGGGACTGAACTTGAGCATCGTCCAAGAAACGCCCGAATCGGCGGGGTGTCCAACGCTGTAGCCGTCGCCCTGTGGGCGACGCAGCGCGAGCGACCCCCATTGCGCCACCGCGCGCGCTTCGCACAGCGAAGCGGCTACAGCCGCCCGTCCGAACGCCGGGCGGTTTCCGTTGTCTCATGTATCACTGCACGCGGGCTTTATTAGCCGGACGGCACCCATCCTGCATCTTTTTGACCTGATGAACCCTGCTCGAGCCCCACGTTCCCGCACGCCATCGGGACTTCTGCTCGCGCTCGTGCTCCTGCTCACGCTCGTCTGTGGCCGTACCGCCGCACAGGCCAATGCCGAGTGGCAGGTCATCAAAGTCGGCCGCTGGGATTACCTCAGCGTCGACAATGTCGCAAAGTTCTACAGTCTGGGCGGCGAGCTGACTCCAGTGGAAAAGGTGATCCGCCTCGAGAACGGCGTGAACAGTCTCGAAGTCCGGCTCGACAGCCGCGAAGCGATCGTCAATGGCGTTCGCACCTGGTTCTGCTTCCCGGTGATCGCGCATAGCGACGGCAAATACCTCATCTCGCGCATCGACCTCGCCAAGACGATCGAGCCGCAGTTCCGGCCGCAGATGATCGCGAATCTGCGCCCGTTCAAAACGGTCGTGCTCGATGCCGGCCACGGCGGCGTCGAGAAAGGCGCCACGAACATCCATGGGATGGAGAAAGACTTCGCGCTGGACGTCGCGCTTCAGCTCAAGCCGATGCTCGAAGCGAAGGGTATTCGCGTCGTCATGACGCGCGACAGGGATATGCAGGTGCCGCTGCACGACCGGGCGAAGATCGCGAACGGCACGAAGGATTGCATCTTCGTCAGCATCCACTTCAACGCCACGAGCAACCCGCTCGCGGCCGGCTTCGAAATCTATTCGCTCACCCCACGTGGCGCGCCGTCGACCAACGACAACCACCTCGCCGCCAAGTTCGCGAACATGCAGGCCGGCAGCCCGGTCGACGCGCAAAGCTTCGGCCTCTCGATGTCGGTCTATCACTCGATGCTCGGCCACGTCCCGCAGTTTGACCGCGGCATCAAGCGCGCCCGTTTCGCGGTGCTCCGCCTCACCCAGGTGCCTGCGATTCTGGTGGAGGGCGGATTCGTCAGCGAACGCGAGGAAGCCCGTCTCATCGCGAACAAGGAATGGCGCGGCAAGCTCGCGCAGTCGATCGCCAGCGGCGTCGAGAACTACCGGCGGCTGGCCGAGAAGAAACAGCGGCCGATGTTG
>DATHXZ010000345.1:0-2608 GCA_035459405.1 Chthoniobacterales bacterium | reverse complement strand
GGTGCAGCTTCCTCGGCCGGAGCAACTGCTGCCGCCGCGCGGTTTTTCTTGATCAGGCTGCGGACCGTGTCAGACGGCTGCGCGCCTTTCGAAATCCAATGCTCGATCCGGTCCATCTGGAGCGTGCTGTTATGCCCCTGCTTCTTCGGATCATAGGTGCCGATGATCTCGATGAATTTGCCGTCGCGCGGGCTCCGGCTGTCGGTCACCACCACCTTGTAGTACGGGCGGTTGGTCGTGCCTTCTCTGCGTAGTCGAATTGAAACTGACATGTCTTGTTCTCTTTAGTTCCTCATGCGCGCCATCTGCGCCATCATCTTCTTCATCTTGCCGGCGTTCTTCATCATCTTGCGCATCTGATTGAAACGCTGGAGCAGGTCGTTCACCTCGGTCACGGTACTGCCGCTGCCTCTCGCGATCCGCTGCCGCCGCCGCGCATTCAAGATGTCAGGCCGCGTCCGCTCCTCGTTCGTCATCGAAAGCACAATCGCCTCAGTGCGTTTGATCTGCTTCTCGTCGACCGAAAGTCCCTGCACGTTACTCATGCCGGGGATCATGCCAAGAATGTTTTCCAGAGGGCCCATCTTCCGCATCATCTTGAACTGGGCGAGGAAGTCGTTGAAGTCGAACGACGCGGTGCGCAGCTTCCGCTGCATGCGTTCGGCTTCCTCTTCGTCGAAGGCTTCGGCGGCTTTTTCGACCAAGCCAACGATGTCGCCCATCCCGAGGATGCGGCCCGCGAGACGATCGGGCACGAACGGCTCGAATTGATCGAGCTTCTCGCCGACGCCGGCGAATTTGATCGGCCGCTGCGTGACTTCGCGCATGGAGAGCGCGGCGCCGCCACGTGCGTCGCCATCGAGCTTCGTGAGGATGATGCCGGTGATGCCGAGTGCGTCGTCGAAGTGCGTGGCCACGCTGACCGCCTGCTGGCCGGTCGCCGCATCAGCCACGAGCAGGATCTCCTGAGGCTTGAGAAACTCGCGCAGCTGCTTGATCTCTTCGATGAGCGCGGTGTCGATTTCCTGCCGCCCTGCGGTGTCGAAGATCTGGACATTGCCGGGCTGCTCACGCGCCCAATCGACCGCCGCACGCGCTGACCGCACGACATCTTTCTCGTCGATCGGCGGCGTGTAGACCGGCACCTGCACCTGCGCAGCGAGCGTGGCGAGCTGCTGAATTGCCGCGGGCCGGTGTAAATCCGACGCGATTAACAGTGGATTGCGCCCTTGCTTCTTCAGCCAACCCGCGAGCTTTGCCGAGGACGTCGTTTTTCCAGCGCCGTTCAAGCCGACCATCAAGATGCGCGCCGGCTTCTCGAGATTGAGCGGAGCCGCATCGCCGCCGAGCAGCGTGGTCAGCTCGTCGTGAAAAATCTTCACCATCTGCTGCCCGGGCGTGACGCTGCGCAGCACTTCTTCACCCAGCGCCTTCTCCTTCACCTTCGCGATGAAGCCCTTCGCCACCTGGAAATCCACGTCCGCATCCAGCAGCGCGAGGCGCACCTGACGCATCGCGTCGTTGACGTTCGTCTCCGAGATCGAACCATGCCCGCGCAGGTCTTTAAAGATGTCCTGAAGCTTATCGCCTAGTTGTGAAAACATGTTGGATACGCGGCGGCACTCGTAGCACAGGAAGGCTGGGCGTTCCAGCCGCCGCTGGCTGCGGATCAGCGTGGCTTAGGGGCCGCCAAGCCGCTGCGCGAGCAGCCACGCATAGATGCGGTCGTCCCGGTAAGCGAGACGCGCGGAGCCGACGTGGTCTTCGCCTTCATCGAGATACACGCGCGGGGCGGCAGTCGTTTGCGCGGCCGGCTCCAACCCGAGCGCCTGAATGAATCCACGCTTCCGATAACGAGCGACTTCGCCGAATGAGAGCCAGACCGCAGCGTTCGGATCACGCTCAGGAACGCGCGTCGGATCGACAGCCCACAAAGCCGCCCACGTGTTCGGTTGAAGCAGCGCGAGGTCGAAGACGCCGTTGCCGCCGAAGCTGAAGCCGGTGATGTACGCGCGTTGCGCATCTCCCCCATGCTGTTCCAGCACGTTGGTGAGAATTGCCCGCACGCCATTGGCGTAGCGATGCCAGATATCGCCGCGCACCGGCATCTGCGGAGCGACGATGATGAACGGCGCCAACGCGGCGCCGGGATTTCCGGTGCGCAGCGGCCCGTGCAGCGTCAGCGCGTCCTCCATCGGCATCGGCGCGCCTTCATCGTAGCCGTGCAGGAAGAACAGCACCGGATGCGGCGCGCTCTCCGGGCGGTCCGGCAGCTTGAGGAGGTAGGGCAATCCACCTCCGTCTACGCGCAGCGGTCGCGAATTCATGACGAACGCCGATCACAAGATCGGCAACGAAATGGCGCCTACTTCTTGGTCGGCGCAGGCGATCCTCCGGCCGGAGCTGCCGGCGCAGCCGGCGCGCCAGTGTCTTCGACGTTGAAGGTCCAGTTCGCCTCCACGCGCTTGGCACCGGATTTCGCGGCGATGATCACCGTACAGCTCTTGTCGCGCAGCTTCTGCGTGACCTGATACGAGACCGTCTGCGTCTTCTCATCGAAGCTCGCCGGCACCAGGCCGAGACCGCTGATGCGCACCTGCACACTGCC
>DATHXZ010000344.1:0-4912 GCA_035459405.1 Chthoniobacterales bacterium | reverse complement strand
CATTGTCTGCCCGATGCTCGAGGCATCGCCGCCGGTCGCCGCGAGCGCCGGCAGCAACACGAGCACGAGCACCGTGATAATATCCTCCACCACGAGCCAGCCGACCGCCGCGTGGCCTTCCGGTGTGTTAACGATGCCGTGATCGCCGAGTGCGCGGAGGAGGACAACCGTGCTCGCGACAGCGATGGCAATGCCGAGGATCAACCCCGACTGCCAGCTCCAGCCGGCGGCGATTGCGATCGCCGTGCAGGCGAGCGTTGCGACGCTGCTTGTTCCCAGAGCGCCCGGGGCGACAAGCGTGCGCACGGCGAGCAGATCGCGAAGGCTGAAATGCAGCCCGACGCCGAACATCAGCAGGATGACGCCTATCTCCGCGAGCTGCGAAGCGATCGACATATCGCCGATGAAGCCCGGCGTATGTGGTCCGATCAGAATGCCGCCAACCAGATAGCCGACGATCGGCGAAACCCCGAGCCGCTTTGCGAGCAGCCCCAGAATTAACGCAGCCCCGAGCGAGAGCGCGATTGTCGTGATCAGCGACGCCTCGTGTGCGGCTGCGGCGAGCATGTCGATTCATCGCACCATGAAGAGGCGAGCGCGAGGAGCGCGGCCATGTACGACGTCGCGGCTGGTTTGCACCGCGATTCGGTCGCCGCCGGCTGGCGTGTTCGAGAGTGACGACAGATCGCTGCAGTCGGTTGTCGCCAGGATGTCGTTCAGAAGACCGTTGCGGATCGTGAACAGCTCCGCCGCTGAGAGCTGCGGTAGTTCTTTGTCTCGGGCGAAAGGCGCCTGCAGGCCGAGAGGATCTAGCGCCTCCAGCCCGACAGCTAACCTCGTCACCCGAGATTGACGGCAAAGAGAAGTCGGACCCGCGACTCGTCCTCCCGGTCGACAACCACCGCCTCAACCCTGCTCCGCAGCGCGACCCGCGAGCGCGGTACGGTCAGGTGCAGGTATCGGCAGAGTTCATAGTGCCGCGTTAGCCGCCGTATCAAAGGCGTCGGCACCCGCCATAGGCGCGACGCGCTTCGCGCCCGCTAATTTAAGGCCGCGGCCGGACCGGTGGAACTCCAGCCACGCAGCGCGGCGACGGTCCTAAATCGGCGGGACCTGCAACCGTGTGGCACGCAGAACGCGTATCAAGATAGCAGGCTCGAGACTCGCCCCACGCGCCGCGCTCCTGCTTAAACTCAAGCAGGAGGAATACCAATGCGCTCGAACGTCGACGGAACTGTCCGTAGAAGTCTTACGTTGTTAGCGTTCGTCGCCATCGTCGCTCTCGGGCGCACGACCGCGTCCGCGGCGACTTTCATAGTTACTAATCTGAACGACAGCGGGACGGGCTCGTTCCGCCAGGCTTTCAATGATGCGCGCCGGGATGACACGATCGAGTTCGCGGTGACCGGCACCATTACCTTGACCACCTTCTCGTTGAGCACGGCGGCGGTAAATCTGAAGGTCCGCGGTCCTGGTGCGGACCGTCTTACGATCAACGGAAATGGATTATTCCGCGTGTTCGATCTCGAGGCGAGCGTGACGATGTCCGGCCTGACGATCCGGAATGGAGACACGACCAGACAGACGTTGTTCAACCGGCGAGGTGCCGGCATCTACAATACGGGCCTCCTGGTCCTTAACGACTGCGTGATTGTCGACAACAGCGGCGGCGCGATTCACAACTCCGGCTTCATGGAGATAAATCGCTGCACGATTGCGAGTAACACGGCATCAAGCGACCGGGGCAACGGAGAAACAACAGGAATCTCGCGAGCGGCTGCGATTGTAAATGACGGCAGCACGTTAACCGTCTCTCACAGCACGATCGCGAACAACGAAGGGAGAAATGATCTTCTCACGAACGAAGCTGGATCCGTGGTCAGCGGAGGCATCTTGCATCTGCGTGGCGCCCTGCAAATCATCGGCTGCACGATCTCTGGCAATCGCGTGAGCGGCGGCACTGGTTTTCCAGCGGGCGGCGGCATCGCAAATCTCGCGTCGGGAACTCCCACGGTAAGGGACACGCTCATCGCCGGGAACACATCGGCGTCAGCGCCGGATTGCTACGGCTCTTTCACATCTGGCGGATACAATCTGATCGGCGACAAAGCGCAGAGCACCGGCTTCGGCCACGGCGTGAACCGCGACCAGGTCGGTGGAGCTGGCAGAGCGGTAATCGATCCGAAACTCGGCGCGCTCGGCAAAAACGGCGGCACAACGCCGACGATGGCGCTGCTCGCCGGGAGCCCTGCAATCGACCAGGGGTTGTCATCGCTGCCGACTGACCAACGCGGCGCAGATCGTCGCTCAGACTTCTCCACGATCGCGAACGTCGAAGGGGGCGATGGCAGCGACGTTGGAGCTTTCGAACTCAGTGCCACGCCCAGCGCGTTGCTGAACATCTCGACGCGGGCCCAAGTGCAGCAGAACGACAACGTGCTGATCGGCGGGTTCATCGTCAGCGGCAGCGATGCAAAGAAGGTGCTGCTGCGCGCCATCGGTCCTTCGTTGAGCAGCAAAGGAGTGCAGGGCGCGTTGCAGAATCCAACGCTCGAGCTCTTTCAAGGCGACACACGCATCGCGAACAACGATGATTGGAAGCAGAGCCAGCAGGCAGAAATCGAAGCGACCGGCATTCCGCCGACCAACGACGCCGAATCCGCGATCGTCCGCACTCTGGCGGCCGGCAGCTACACCGCCATCGTCCGAGGTGTGAACAACGAGACCGGCATCGCGCTAGTGGAAGCCTACGATCTGGATCAAAGCGCGAAGTCAGCGCTCGACAACATCAGCACGCGCGCCTTTGTCCAGACTGACGAGAAGGTCCTCATCGGCGGCATCATTGTTGGACCGGCTGGCAGCGTCGGCAGTCGCGTGCTAGTGCGTGCACTCGGCCCATCGCTTGCAGGTTCGGGCGTTTCGGGCCCGCTGCAGGACCCCACCCTCGAGCTGTTCGACGGCAACGGCGCCCCTGTCGCTGCGAACGACAACTGGAAACAGACACAGCAAGCCGAGATCGGAGCGACAGGTATTCCGCCGAGCGACGACCGCGAAGCGGCGATTGTGCAATCGCTCGCCGCCGGCAACTATACTGCTGTCGTTCGCGGCAAAGACAACACCATGGGTGTCGCGTTAGTCGAAGCGTACAACTTGCGGTAGCACCAAATGCGCACGCGCGTTTCTTCCGCTCGGCTCGGCCCGCTCAGTGATGTCTCGCTTGTGGTGTTTCTTATGGCGGCAAGCATCGCGAGTGAAGCCGCCGCTGCTACTCGCACAGTCACGAACCTGAACGACAACGGCCCAGGCTCGCTCCGGCAGACGCTGGCAGCTGCTCAGGATGGTGACACGATCGATTTCGCCGTCACCGGCACCATCATTTTGACGAGCTCTGAACTCGCCATTGGCGGTAGGAATGTTGGGGGTAGGAAGGATCTCACGATCCAAGGGCCCGGGGCGAAACTTCTCGCAGTGAGCGGAAATAACGAGCGTCGCGTCATGAATATCGGTTTCGATGCCAGAGTCACAGTCTCGGGGCTTACGATCCGCGACGGATTTGACGACACGCGCGGCGGCGGCATTTTCAGTTCCGGCATGCTCACGCTGCGGGAATGCATGATCGTCAACAACCGCGACAGCGGAGTCGCGAATGGCGAGACCGGCACGATGCAGATCGACCGTTGCACGATCGCCGGCAACCTTGTCACGAACCGGCCTGGAGGAAATGCAAACGGCGGCGGCATCGACAACGACGGCGCACTCTCTATTTCCAATAGCACCGTCGCCGATAACGAAGCGAGAATCGATCTTCTAAACAATCCAAATAGGATTAGCGGCGGCGGAGGCATCTATAATAACGGCAGGCTGCCCGACATCAGTGGTTGCACCATTGCGGGTAATCGCGTCACCGGCGATGGCGTTGGCCTGCGAAGGGGCGGAGGAGTCTTAAACGACACCACTGTTCCCATCACCATGCGGGACACCATCGTGGCCGGCAATGAGGCATCGAATCGGAAAGATGTTGAAGGGGCGTTTACATCCGGTGGCTACAATATAATCGGCAATTTGGCAGCCGATGGCGATACCCGGCCCCCGGATTTCCGGCACGGCGTCAATCGCGACCAGGTGGGCGGCTTTGGGCGACCCGTGATCGATGCGCGACTGGGTCCGGTCGGCGACAACGGCGGGTCGACGTTCACCAAGGCACTGCTTTCCGGGAGCCCGGCGATCGACCAGGGCTTGTCGTCTCTGGCGACCGACCAGCGGGGAGCGGCTCGTCGCTCGGATCTCCCCAGGGTAGCGAATGCCGAAGGCGGCGATGGCAGCGACGTTGGAGCTTTCGAACTCAGTGCCACGCCCAGCACGTTGCAGAACATCTCCACGCGAGCGCAAGTGCAGCAGAACGACAATGTGTTGATCGGCGGGTTCATCGTCAGCGGCAGCGATGCAAAGAAGGTGCTGCTGCGCGCCATTGGTCCGTCGTTGAGCAGGGAAGGAGTGCAGGGCGCGTTGCAGAATCCGACGCTCGAGCTCTTTCAAGGCAGCGAACGCATCGCGAACAACGATGATTGGAAGCAAAGCCAGCAGGCAGAAATCGAAGCGACCGGCATTCCGCCGACCAACGACGCCGAATCCGCGATCGTCCGCACCCTGACCACCGGCAGCTACACCGCCATTGTCCGAGGTGTGAACAACGAGACCGGCATCGCGCTAGTGGAAGCCTACGATCTGGATCAAAGCGCGAAGTCGGCGCTCGACAACATCAGCACGCGCGCCTTTGTCCAGACTGACGAGAAGGTCCTCATCGGTGGCATCATTGTTGGACCGGCTGGCAGCGTCGGCAGTCGCGTGCTAGTGCGTGCACTCGGCCCATCGCTTGCAGGTTCGGGCGTTTCGGGCCCGCTGCAGGACCCCA
>DATHXZ010000343.1:0-2754 GCA_035459405.1 Chthoniobacterales bacterium | reverse complement strand
CGATCGCGGCAATCTTCGCCGCCTCCAGCGGGCTCGGATACGTGACGATCTTCACGCCTTCGATCACCGGATACCAGAGCGTCACCGTGCAACCGAAGCTGTGGAAGAACGGGAGCGAAGCGACGACGAGATCGTCCGGCCGTGAGGCGAGCATCATCGAGAATTGCGAAACGTTGCCGAGGATATTGCGGTGCGTGAGTGGCACGCCTTTCGGCATTCCGGAGCTGCCGCTCGTGAAGAGCAGGATCGCTTCGCTGCGATCGCCGACGCGCGGCACGTGGAGCAACGTCGCCAACATCCGCGCCGGCGTGATGAGACAAACCAGCCACCAGGCGAGGATCGCCGGTTTCATGGCTGGCAAGACCTCGTCGAGATGCAGCGTCTCCGGAGTCCACGGGAAGTTCTCCAGCTTCTTCGCCATCGGTCGCGCGGAGATGATGGTGCGCAAACCTGCCTGTGTTTGCGCGGAGCGGATCGCCTCGGTCGAGCTGGTGAAATTCAGGTTCACCGGAACTTTGCCCGCGAGCATGACGGCGACATTCGCAAGCACGCCTGCTTTGCCGGGTGGCAAGACGATACCGATCCGCAGCTCGGGACAACGCTGGCGGAGATGTCGCGCGAGCGCGGTCGCGACGCCCAAAAGCTTGCCACGCGACAACGTGCTGTGATCGAGCCCGTCGATGATCGCGGTGCCGAACGGTTTGCGCTTCAATCCGCGCAGACAGGCGTAGGCGAGATGCTCGCGCAAAACGGCGCGGTTGCTGTAGCACATCTCGCCGAGCTTCAGCAGTTCCTCGCGCACGGTAGCGATGTCCGCTTCCTCGGGCGTAAGCGGCTCGCCGAACGCCACCGCGACTGGATACGGCAATTGCTTCGGCCAGTTCGCGAAGAATCGCCCGCCTTTAAACGAGAAGATCGAGCCCCAAAGCTCATCCAACCACACCGGCACGACCGGCGCCTCGGCTTGGCGTGCGATCAGTTCGTAGCCACGGCGCAGACGCAACAATGTTCCGGAGCGCGACAGCTGACCTTCCGGGAAGACGCAGACGATCTCACCGGCGCGGATTCGCTCCGCGGCGAGCCGCATTGCGTCTTTCGAACGCCGCGCGGTAATCGGAATTACGCCAGCGAGTCGCAGGAAGGGATTGAGGATCGGGTGGCGGTAGTAGCCTTCGTCGATGATGAACCGAACTCGGCGCCGACAAGCGAGCAGCAGCACAATCGCGTCGACGAAGGTGATGTGGTTCGGTAGGAGAAGGCATCCACCCGAAGGAAGGCGCTCGCGCCCGGTCACGGTCACGCGATAAATCAGCCGCGCAAACCCAAGCCCGAAGAAGAACAGCGCGCGTTCGCCGAGGGAGGGATGCGCCATCTGTTTATGATTTACATTCAGCGGAGCGCCCTCTGCAATCGGCAATTCGATGAGCGAAGCCCAAACGGAGCGCAGACCAGGCGCCGGAACAGCGCTGGGCCTGCTGCTCGCGATCAATCTCACGAACTACATCGACCGCTACGTTCTCGCCGCTGTAGAGCCGAATATCCGGGCCGCGTTTTTTGCCCCGACTGATCCAAACGCGATGGCGATGACCGGCAGTCTTGCGACGGCATTTCTCATCACCTACATGATCTCGGCGCCAGCGTTAGCGTTTCTCGCCGATCGATTCTCACGCTGGATCGTAATCGGAGTCTGCGTGCTTCTCTGGAGTGCCGCCACCGCTGCCTCCGGTCTCGCGTGGACCTTCGCGGCATTGGTGTTGGCGCGTGTATGCGTCGGTATTGGGGAAGGCGGTTATGGCCCAGCAGCGCCCGCGCTTCTTGCTGACTACTTTCCTATTCAGATGCGCGGCCGGATCATGGCCGTGTTCTGCTGTGCAATCCCGGTTGGTAGCGCCTTGGGATACGTGCTCGGTGGCTTGATCAACGCCCAACTGGGCTTGCGATGGGCTTTCTACATTGCCGCGCTTCCCGGCATCATTCTCGGCCTCCTCTGCTTCTGGCCGCGGGATCCGCGTGCGCCCGGCGGTGCGCGCGACGAGCGCAGACGCGCGAACAAAGAAGACTATCTGACGCTGTTCCGGAACCGCTCTTTCGTCTTCAACTGCGGCGCACAAACGGCCATGACTTTCGCGCTCGGTGGCATGGCGTTCTGGATGCCGGCGTACTTGATCTTTCGCAATCAGCCGCCGGCGCTCGCGACGCCAATGTTCGGAGGGATCACGGTCGTGGCAGGTCTGATCTCCACATTGTTCGGCGGCTTTATTGCAGACCGCCTGCAGAAGCGTTTCAGCGGCGCGTACTTTCTGGTCTCAGGTGCCGGGATGCTGCTGGCCTTTCCGCTTTTCATCGCGACGCTTTACCTGCCATTTCCCGCCGCATGGGTCTCGCTGTTCCTGGCGGTTTTTTTCGTCTTCCTGAACACGGGCCCGTCGAATGCCGCGCTCGCGAACGTCGCACCGGCGAAGATTCGGGCGACGGCGTTTGCGCTCAACATTCTGATCATCCATGCACTCGGCGACGCGATCTCGCCGCCGCTGCTCGGCCTCGTCGCGGGCCGTTGGGACATGAACGTCTCGTTCTTCGTCGTCTCTTTCGCGATGCTCATTTCCGGCGTGGTCTGGCTGCTCGGGATGAAGTATCTGGCAGCCGACACAGCCGCCGCAGAGCGCGTCGCTGCTTAACGAAACGAAAACAGCAGGAGCAACGCCCGGTCGCTCCTGCTGTTTCGGTAGGCGGGATTATCCCGCGTGATTATTC
>DATHXZ010000342.1:0-2659 GCA_035459405.1 Chthoniobacterales bacterium | reverse complement strand
GGTGCAGGAAGACAGCGCCGGGTATGTCGAGCCAGACGAGGCAGCGGGCACAGAGCGTTTGCTGCGTCGGTGGTTCGAAACGTCGGAACCGGAGCGCGGCGCGCTTCGGCGGAACGCGGCTGATTCCTTCAGAAAGCGGTTTGAAATCGAGCGCGCGGCAACGTCCTTGCTCAACATCCTCCGCGATGCCTGACGACACCCCGCTGCGGATCAACCTTGTGCTGGGTCAGCAGATTCCGTTTCCGCCGGTGCGCGGAGGCGGAGTGAACAACCTCGTCTGGATGCTGGCGAAACAGTTCGCCGCGATCGGTCACACGGTGCGCGCCTACTCGCCGCTCGCCCCCGGACTGCCGGCACACGAAACAGACGCGTTCGGGATCGAACATTTCCGCGTCGAAGGCAAACCGACGCACGCGAATGTGTGGGTTGATAACCTGCAGAGCTTTCCCTACAGCCGTAAAATCTGGCCGCTGCTCAAACCCGCGGACGTGACATCGTTCCACACCACCTTTTCGTTCCTGCTGCGCCTGAAACCCACGCTCGGGGTTTGCACTCACACACTCCATCGCACTCCAAAATGGATCCTGCAGTTTCACCGCTGGCAGGACCGCATCTACGCCGGAAGTCATGCGGTGGTCGAACAGGCAACAGCGATTGCGCCGCAGCTCGCACCGAAGCTCAAAGCCGTCCATAACTGCATCGAGCTGCCGGCGAGCATGCCGCCGACCGCTCTGCATGAACCGCTCACGTTTCTCTACGTCGGCCGCTTCGTCCCTGACAAAGGGCTCGAATCGCTGATCCGCGGGTTCCTTGCCGTCGCTCCCGAGAACTCCGCGATGCGACTCCGCATCATCGGACCGCAAACGAGCAACGAAGGCGCGGACGAGGAATTCTTCGCGCGCATGAAGGAGCTCGTAAGCGCTGACCCGCACGGCACCCAGGTCTCGCTCGAGCCGAGCATTTTCGATCGCGCGAAACTGTTCGCACAGATCGAACGGGCAGCAGTGTTTTGCCTCCCGTCGCTCACGGGTGAAACGTTCAGCATGGCTGCGCTCGAAGCGATGGCATCGGCGAAGGCGCTGCTCGTCTCCGATTTCGGGCCGATGGGCGAAATGGTCGACCACGGTAGCAACGGCTACATCGCCAAAGCGGGCGATGTCGCTGCGTGGAGCGAAGCGATTCGCTACTTTGTGCAGAACCAGCAGCTGATCCCGACCATGGGTCAGCGGTCGTTCGAGAAAGCACGCGATTGCTTCTCGGTGGAGAAGATTGCGCGCGAATACATCGACGATTTCCGCATGCTGATGAGCCAGCGATAGACGTGCATGCAAACAATGCGACGAAAATAGGACATGCGGGAGCATGTCCCTCCGGAGGGACGCGCTTCCGCGCGTCGAGTGTCGAAATGAACTGTACCTCGCGACAGCTGAGCGTTTGGCAGTCGCCTGTTTGCTAACCTGCCATGCCTGCCGAGCTGCAAACCGTCAAAGCTGAGCAAGAGCGTTATGGTTCGCCCTGGGGTGCCGGCGAGCGCGCGATGCGTGTGTTGTGGGATTTTTGCTGGACGCTGCTTTGCTCATGGACGCCGAAGCCGCTGAATCCATGGCGATTGTTCTGGCTGCGCGTATTCGGCGCGAAGATCAACGGCACGCCGTTCGTCCATCAACGCGCGCGGATCGAAATCCCGTGGCACCTCACGCTGCATGATCGGGCCTGCCTCGGTGATCGAGCGAATGCTTACTCGTTAGGAGAAATCGAAATCCACGAGGGTGCGACGGTCGCGCAGGAAGTCTATCTGAGCACCGGCAGCCACGATTTCTCGTCGCCGAGCATTCCACTCGTCACGGCCAAGATCACCATTGGTCCGGATGTCTTCATCGGAGCGCGTGCGTTCGTCATGCCGGGCATCACGATTGGCGCGTGCAGCATTATTGGCGCGTGTTCCGTCGTGACAAAGGATGTGCCGGAGAACTCCATCGCGGCCGGGAATCCCTGCCGCGTGACGCGGCCTCGAACGCCGTAGCGCATGCGTCCCGCTTGCGCCTTCACCGCCGCCCCGGCAACCGAGACGCTTGCGCCACGAAGCTCGAGCGTCTCCATCATCATCCTGACCAGGAATGAAGCGCACGACCTGCCGCGGCTCCTTGAGTCGATTCGCTGGTGCGACGATATTCACCTCGTCGATTCCGGCAGCACCGACGCGACGGTCGAGATCGCCCGCAGTGCCGGCGTTCACGTGGTCGAGCATCCATTCACCGCATTCGGGCAGCAGCGGAACTGGGCACTCGCAAATTGCCCGCTTCGCCACGATTGGCTGCTCTTCCTCGACGCGGACGAGGCGAGCACGCCCGAGTTCCATCGCGCGCTGATGGACGCGATCGCGGCAGCGCCGCCGACGGTCGCGGGATTCTACGGCTGCTGGAAGATGATCGTGGAAGACGTCTGGCTGAAGCGTAGCGACTCGTTCCCAAAGTGGCATTTCCGATTGCTGCGCCGCGGGCGCGCGACCTTCGTCGACTTCGGCCATGGGCAGAAAGAGGGGAACATCGACGGCACGCTTGAATACATGCGAGAGCCGTATCTGCACTACGTGGTAAGCAAAGGCTGGGGAACGTGGCTCGACCGTCATAATCGTTACGCAACACAGGAAGCAGCTGCA
>DATHXZ010000341.1:0-5190 GCA_035459405.1 Chthoniobacterales bacterium | reverse complement strand
CGTTCGGCTTTCGCGAGCGGCTTCGTTGCCAGCGCGGGCGCCGCAATCACAAACTCTGCCGCAGGAGCGCTCGGCCGCGCAAACATCTCGAGCGCAGACCGAGAAGCGCGCGGTAATCTTCCGCCGCCGTCGCGCATTTGTTCAAGGGTGCCGATCACCGATTCGAGGGCCGATTGGAACTCGCTCACGCGTGTGACGATGTGAGCTTTTGCATGCTGCGGCAATTCCTTTGATGCTGAGCGCGTGAGTTCCCGACTGTCAGACTACGACTACGAGCTGCCGCAGGAGCTCATCGCGCACCGCCCTCTCGAGCGGCGGGAAGACTCGCGTATGATGGTGCTTTATCGCGCGGAGCAGCGCACCGAGCACCGGCGCTTCGTGGATCTGCCAGGCTTTCTCGCACCCGGCGACTTGCTCGTCCTCAACAACACCCGCGTCATGAGCGCGCGCCGCTTTTCTGATGATGGCGCGATTGAGTTCCTCTTCGTTGAGCGGCTAGGGAACCGCCGCTGGCGCTCGTTCGTGAAGCCCGGTCGAAAGATGCGCGTTGGTGCCGCGGCGCAAATCGCCGGCACGACCGTTCGCGTGGAAGAGATTTGCGATGACGGCACCCGTATTCTTTCCACCGACGCTGATGTCGATTTTGATGAAGGCGGTGTGCTCCCGTTGCCGCCTTACATGCGGCGCGATGCGGACGCCGAGGATCAGGAGCGCTATCAGACGGTGTTCGCTGAAGCGCGCGGCGCGGTCGCTGCACCGACGGCGGGATTGCACTTCACCCGCGACATGCTGGCGGCGTTGCCGCATGTGTTCGTCACGCTGCACGTGGGGGAGGGCACATTCGCGCCTGTCAAAGCCGAGAACATCGCGGATCACCGCATGCATGCAGAGCGGTTCTCGATCTCGGCGGAGGCCGCACAGCGGATCAACAAAGCTCAACGAGTCGTCGCGATTGGAACCACGACGGTTCGGGTGCTGGAATCCGCCGCACGCATCGGCCGAGATCTCGTCGCGCAGGAAGGCGCCACTGATATCTTCATTCATCCGCCGCAGCAGCTGCGACATCTCGACATGATGCTGACCAACTTCCACCTGCCGCGCTCGACGTTGCTCATGCTGGTGAGCGCGTTTGCCGGGCGCGAGTTTGTGCTGCGCGCGTATGCGGAGGCCGTCCGCGAGCGCTATCGCTTCTACAGCTATGGCGACTGCATGCTGATCGTGTGAGCGCCCGCGTGATGCTTGGCTGTGACGAGAGATCGGACGCGCGGAAGCGCGTCCCTACGGAGGGACATGCTTCTGCATGTCCGGCGCTTGACACAAGCGCCTCTACAAGCCGCCCGGCTGTGTTATTCTTCGCGCCGAAATGGGCGATCTCGAACAGCCGAAAGGCGAGCTCGTCATCCGTACGGTGGCGATGCCTGCGGATACGAACCCGAATGGCGACATCTTCGGCGGCTGGATCATGTCGCAGATGGATATCGGCAGCGGGATTCTGGCGTCGAAGACGGCGGGGACTCGCGTTGCGACGATCGCGGTGGAAGGGATGTCGTTCCTGCAGCCGGTGAAGGTGGGCGATACCGTGGCGTGCTACGCGTGGGTCGAGCGCATCGGGCGCACCTCGATGGCGATTCCGGTCGAGGTGTGGGTGCAGCCATATCGGAAAACTGAGCAAACACGGGTGACGCGGGCGGTCTTCACCTACGTGGCTCTGGATGATAATGGCAGGCCCATTCCGGTCATTCGGGACGCGGCGCAAAGTCCATCGTCCTTTGCCTAACAACTGGAGGCTAGGCGCTCAGCCAAGCACAAGTGCTGATCTACATCGTCGTTACCGTCGGGCTGGCCTGCGCGGTTTACCTGCTGCGGCGACACGCGCTCGGCAAGGTCGCGCTGATGTTGTTCACAGTCACGCTCTGCTTCACTGCGCTCGAGGTCTACTACCGCTTTTTCTATGTTCGGAGCGATGGTTTCGGCCGGCTCTCGAAGAACTTCGCGGAGCGCTACTACCAGCTGGATGCGCACGGTTTGCGCGCATCGAATCTCCCTCCCGCCAGCGACAAAGAAAACGTCGTCGTTCTCGGTGACTCGCACGTGTTCGGCGCCGGGCTGAAGTACCCCACCGAGCGGCTGTCCGAGCAGCTCGGGATGCATTATCGGCACCTGCACGTCATCAATCTCGGATTCTCCGGCTGGGACACTCGCACGCAGACGGCAAAGCTCGTCGAGCACCTCGGCGACACACGCGCGCGCATTCCGCTGGTCGTTCTCGTCTATTTCTTCAACGACATCGAAGAAGACGTCACCGCAGCGGATCGCGAGCGCCTGATTCCGCCGGTCGCAGTGGCCGAACCGACGGCTCTTGACCGCTTCTTGCAGGGGATCTCGAACTACAGCCGGTTCGTCGAGCTCTTCTATTACCGGATCGGCTATCCGCGTCTGGTGCGGGACCGGCTCGATCAGATCCGCACGTTTTATCACGACCCTGAAATTCTGCGATGTCACCTAGACAGCCTGGAGCAGCTGCGCGCCACCGCACGACAGCGCTACTCCGCGAACGTGCTCGTCGTTCTCCTGCCGTATCTTCACAGCGACGAACTTCTGAACCGGGTCGAGTTTTACGAGCGTTTCAACCGCGAGCTCGTGACGCGGGCCTTCCAAACAGTCGATATGCAGCGGGTCTTTGCGCGCCACGGCACGAGCAAGCTCATCGTCCACCGGTTCGATCCGCATACGAACGCTTTCGCGAATCAGCTCACGGCGGCCGAAGTCATCCGCTACCTCGATGCGCGCCCGGAGGTTTTGCGCGCGAATTCCGATGTTCAGCCGCGGCAATGAACATCCTTGGCATCTCCGCGTTTTACCACGACAGCGCAGCTTGCCGGCGACATCATCCGGCAGCCCGGGCGGAGCGCTTCCTCAACGGTAAATCGTTTCCACGATGCGCCGCGTCACGACAGCCGAGCCCTCATCATTCGTGTGGCAGCAGTCATCGCCGTACAGAATCTCGAGCCGGTCAGCGAAGATCCGCGTCAGATCGGAGAAATTAACGCCCGCTGCTTGCAATTGCCGTCCGCTCGCGATGAACAGCGGGTAGCCTTTCGCTACCGCCTGGCCGTAGCGGCTCGCCTCGTTCACGGCCTGCTTTCTCTCCGCTTCGGAAATCGGCTTAGAACCCTCGAGGTACTGGTTCGGCTGCAGGAAATGGTAGTACTTTGTGCCGGCTGCTTCGCACAAGATCTTCATCTGCAAAGAAGCGTTCTTCCAGGCTGCGGCAAGATCACTGCAAAGCTGTTCCTCATTCGCAGTCGGATGCTCGGGACCATGCATCTGGAACGATTCGGCGTCGGCCCGATCTGCGCTCAATTTTTCGTGCAGCTGATAGATCGTCCGCGCGAGCTTCCTGTCTCTGGTCTGCCATAAGAGGAACAAGGTCGGGCTTACGTACAGCCTTCGGTCGCGAAATAGCCCCGCCCATCGCTGCTTCACTTCAATCGCCACTTCCACCCGACCGATCGATCTGAGGGTCCCCCGGTTGACGACGCTGGCGGTGCGCCTGTCCCACATCCGGGGATAGAATGGATTTAGTTTCGCAGGAACATTCTCCGCCAAGGGAAGCGCAACCTCATTGAATCCATCGACGTTGATCACGATGTCGAACTCAGCCCCGAGACTGAGAAGGTAATTCAAGGTCAGAAGCTGCTGCGGTTGCTTGTAGCCCGCAGTCGCGAAGTTGATGACGACGTGAGGTTTGCCCGCCGCGGCCCCATGCTCCTCCAGCGCTGCCTTGATAAACGGGTAGATGACCCCGGCGAATGACCCGCCGAAAACGCCAACCACGACTCTGTCCGGCGCCCTCTTCACGATCGGAGCGACGTGGTCGTTTCCGAAGAAGCCGAACGGCGCCACCTTCCACCGGGGCTCGCTTTGATGCGGATCGGCCACAAAGCCGAAGTACGGGTGCAGCACTTCAACCAGCCCGTGCCAGTTTAGACCCGCAGCAGGCTGAAGCCCGCGCGCCGCGTCATCGGATCCGATCGTTGCGCAGAGTCTCTCGCGGGCCTCCGTATACGAGAACGGAGTGCGGTTGATGATTCTGTAGGCGAGCAGCGCGGCACCTTCGATCAGCAGCCACGTCAGCGAACACATGAGCAACCAAAATACCGCTGCTTTGGCTTTCGTTCGCATCGCGTCAACCAAGGGAGATCAGACCTGGCGAGATCGCAATGCAAGCGAATTTCCGATGACCAGCGCGTGAGGACGACGCGGCGCCGAACAGGAGCTGCACCCGGGGGATCCGCAAACCATTCGCTGCCGGATTTCCCTTTCGCCAACGCGCGAGCCATTGAACTGTGCCGCGGCCGCCGTTCCCCACGGCGGCGATGATGAACATCCTCGGCATCTCCGCGTTTTACCACGACAGCGCAGCCTGTCTCGTGCGCGACGGTGAGATCATCGCCGCCGCGCAGGAGGAGCGCTTCTCGCGCAAGAAGCATGACGACGGCTTCCCGCGGCACGCGATCGACTACTGCCTGCGCGAAGGCGGACTGACGGACAGCTCGGCGCTCGATCTGGTCGCGTTTTACGAGAAGCCGTTCGTGAAATGCGATCGAATCTTTTCCACTTACCTCGGCGTCGCGCCGCGAGGGCTGCAGTCGTTCCTGAAGGCCGTGCCGGTTTGGATCAAACAGAAGATCTGGATCAAGCAGCTGCTGCGCGATGAGCTGACATTCCAAGGGACGATCCTCTTTCCCGAACATCACGAGTCGCACGCGGCGTCAGCGTTCTTTCCGTCGCCGTTCGAAGAGGCGGCGGTGCTGACGATCGACGGGGTCGGTGAATGGGCTACGACGACGATCGGGCGTGGCGAGGGTAATCGTGTGGAGCTGCTGCGGGAGCTCCATTTCCCGCACTCGTTAGGCTTGCTCTACTCGGCGTTCACCTACTATCTCGGCTTCCGCGTTAATTCGGGCGAGTACAAGGTGATGGGGCTCGCGCCCTACGGAGAGCCGCGCTTCACCGAGGTGATCATGTCAGACGTGATCGACCTCAAGCCTGACGGCTCGCTCCGCTTGAACCTGGAGCATTTCGATTTCCTCGCTGGATTACGGATGACGAATCGTTCCTTCGAGCGCCTCTTCGGCGGACCCCGCCGCGAACCGGAAGCGGAACTGAAGCAGCGGCACATGGATG
>DATHXZ010000340.1:0-2027 GCA_035459405.1 Chthoniobacterales bacterium | reverse complement strand
TGGGAGCGTGGACAGGCCGTCACGATCCATGGTTGGATCTACGGTCTGAACGATGGCCTTCTCCGCGACCTGAACGTAACGGTAGGCGCGATCGACGAGCTCGCGGCGACTTACGACTCGGCTGTCTCTGCCCTGAGGGCGTAGAGCGCTACTGCGTCGCGCCGGTGTGTGTACCAGCGGTTCCGGCGCTTGCCACGTCGTCGTTTTGTCCCGCCACTGCTGCCGCAGCTTCGCGCTCGATGATCGTCTTGAACCGCGCGAGATCTTCCTCGAGCTGCTGCTCAGGATTTTCGCCGAAGAGCTTCGCAACCGTGGCGCCAAGCGCGCCGAGCGCGCCGCCGGGCGGATTGTATTGTAACGAAACGCGCACTTCCGTCTGCCGATCGCCAACAGTTTCGAATCGAACCGAGCCAGCGTTTTGCACTTCGGCACCTGGGAGTGATTCCCATGCGAGAAGCTCACCTTCACGGTCAGCCAGGATCTGCGCGGTCCAGCCCAGCTCGGTTCCCATTGGGCCCTTCACCACCCAGGTCGAGCGGCGCTCATCGATCTGCGTGACCGACTTCACGTGATTCATGAATTGCGCGAGATTCTCGAGCTTCCGCCAATAGCGATACACCTCCTGCGCGGGGCCGCCGACCGTGACCGACTTCACCACCTTGATGCCCTTGTTGCCGGGCACGCCGGTCTCGGTGTTCAGCTGGCGCGAATTGATGCCGAGCGCGCTGTACATCTCGCAATGTCCGGTGGCGCCGCGTTTGATTAGCGCGCCGCCGAGGAGCGCGAGCAAGACTCCACCGAGCGACCTGCGCGACAATCCGTAGGCTGCGATCCCTACTCCCACCGCGACCGAGCCGATGCGCTCCGGTTGCGGGACGTTGATGTTCATCGCCGCGCGAACGCTGTCGAGTGCCTTGTTATCTGCGAAAGGTTGTACCGTTAGTGCCATAAGAATTGCCGTTGTGTGCGGTAGTTTTTCGCGCGCGGACCGCGGTTTGGCTGTGCCGCAATTCTCGACAGAGGCGCGCCGCGCCGGCTACACTCCACGTAGAATCGTTGCACTGCTCATGGCCGAAGAGAGATCCGTGCGTCGACGCGTACATCGCGAAAGCAGCACCATTCGCGCAGCCGATCCTGAAGCATCTGCGCAAGATCGTGCACGCCGGCTGTCCGCAGGTGGAAGAGACGATGAAGTGGAGCATGCCGCATTTCGACTACAAAGGGATGATGTGCAGCATGGCCGCGCACAAGCAGCACTGCTCTTTCAGTTTCCGGCGCGAGGCGGAGCTCGCGCTGCCAACGACGCGGAGAGGGAGCAACGGCATGGGCCAGTTTGGGCGTATCGCCGCCCTCGCTGATTTGCCTGATTACGTCACGGCTGATCGCGTACGTCCGGCGCGCCGCAGCGCTCAAGGATTCCGGCGTAAAGAACTTGGTGCAGCTGAAAGCGAAGAAGGAACCGGCCGCGCTCGAGGTGCCGGATTACTTCACCGCCGCTTACGGAACAACAAGAAGGCGCAGCAGACATTCGAGAGGTTCAGCTACAGCCAGCGCAAGGAATACATCGAGTGGGTGACCGGCGCGAAGCGAGATGCGACGCGAGAGGACCGACTCGCGACTGCGATTGAATGGCTCGCCGAGCGCAAATCGCGCAATTGGAAGTACGAGCGGAAGTCGGGCTAAGCGGGCCGTGACGGCTGCCCCGCGGCGGGTTGGGCCGGCGGTTTCGTCACTTCGTCCGGCAGCACCTCACGTTGTTCCTTATCCTCCTGGAACATCTCTTTCTGCGCACGTTTCACCACGTCGGGTGAGTTCTTCTTCGAGAATTCTTTGCCGCGCCGGCCGTTGTATTGGAACAGCACGAGCGCGGCGATCACAACCGCCATCGTCACACCGAAGTAAGCCAGCTCGACCGGCTGCCGCCATTGCACGAACTCCTGCAGAAATCGCACTGCGAGGATCACCACGACGACGCTGATCACTTTCGCTTCGAGATCGGCGAGCGTCTCGACGCCGAGCGCGGTCGT
>DATHXZ010000339.1:0-5374 GCA_035459405.1 Chthoniobacterales bacterium | reverse complement strand
TGGCAGCCGGCCCGCATACGCCTATAATTCGAAGCAAGGGAAACCGGGAGGGTCGGAGTTGTTGAAATTTATAAGATCCAGTAAGCGCCACGCCTGGCGGGCCGCCGCGCGGCGAGCAATCGCTGTCGCAGGGTGCGCGTTTAGCGCGGCCAGTTCGTCACCGAGCAGCGATGCGAAAGACGTGAACGTCGCGTCTTCAAATTCGCTCATGGTCATAGCGCCCTACAAGCACCAGGGCATGTGGGTGTTTGACGATCCGGCTGTCGGCCTGTCGCGCGAGCCGTTCATCGCCGGCATCGACAAGATGATCGACAAGCTCGTTGCCGATATCCCGGACGCCGACCGCGGATGGAAGGCGATCTTCAGCGCGTCGCCATTCCCCGGCCACGAGGTGAAGCTGGAGTGGCGGCGGGAAGAATCGGGAGGGAACTGGTATTACTCGGACAAATACCAGATGGAGGGATGGCTCTGCCCGGCCCTCTTCAAGTACTTCGCGAAAGCACCGCGCGAGATTTACGTCCGCGCGGAGCCGAAGTCGTAGCTTATCGAGCGCTCAGCTCAGCCCACGCTGCTTCAATTCCCACACCTTCAGTGCGGCGAGAAGCAGACTTTTCGTGCGCGTGAGCGTGCCGACGGCGGCCTGTTCTCGCTGCACGACAGGGGCGTCGGCGGTCGCGACGGCGGCACGCTTGCGCGGCCGGCCTCGCTTGGCTTTGCCCAAGGGACGTACGGCTGAGTCACTTAGTGGAAGATGACCAGTGCTATTCATAATTCCTAGAAAAGCATAACGTGCGCCAGTGCTCTGTTGTTCGGCGCACGTTTGGCTGTTTAGGGATTTTCCCTACCTCCTGAAACCGCTTGTGCCTCCAGCGGTTCTCCACTCAATTGAGAGCCACGATGGCCAACGACCGGAAGCTCGGGTGTCTTAGCATCTTCCTCTTCGTCGCTCTTTGCGCGAGCGTGCTGGTCAATTTCATTCTCGCTGCCACCGCCTTCAGCCGATTGGCGGGCGCATCTTACGAGCAGGATTCGAAGCCGCGCTTCCACGAAGTCGTGGTCGCGCACGGAAGTAGCGATGACAAGATCGCGCTCATCCCTCTACGGGGGCTGATCAGCTCATCAACGGACGGTCAGGTCGGCGACTCCATGGTCGACGATCTCCGCCTCGCACTCGAGCAGGCGCGTGATGACGATGAAGTCCGGGCAGTTGTTCTCGAGATCGACTCACCTGGCGGTGAAGTCACCGCGTCCGACACGATCTACCACGCGGTTGTGAAGACCCGGGCGAAGAAGCCGGTCGTCGTGCATATGGGCTCCGTCGCCGCCTCCGGCGGGTATTACGTCGCCTGCGGCGGCAAGTATCTGATGGCAAGCGACACTACAATCACCGGCAGCATCGGCGTTATCATCCAGACCCTGAACTACGAGCAGCTCTTGAACAAAGTCGGCCTCGCCTCGGTTGTGTTCAAAAGCGGCAAGTTCAAGGACATGCTGAACGGCGCCCGGCCGATAACGCCTGAAGAGCGCGAATATGTGCAAGGTTTCGTCATGGGCACCTATGACAAGTTTCTTGGCATCGTAGCGAAGGAGCGAAATCTCCCGGCCGATGCCATGCGCAACACCGTCGCAGATGGTCGCATTCTTTCCGGCCGCGACGCACACGAGAACAAACTGATCGACGGTCTGGGTCAGCTGGAGGACGCATTTTCCAAGGCGAGAGAGCTCGCCAACTCTCCCGATGCGGCCGTCGTGAAATACAGCCCGCCAAACAATCTGGGCCGCTTCTTCCGTGCTCTCGGTGAGGCTCGACAATCGAAGGTGGAAATCACCCTTCCGAAACAGCTGATGCCGCAGCTCGAGTCGGGTCGCGCTTACTTCCTGCCGAGCTACTACGCTCCGTAGCCGACCTCGGCGATCGCATCGTGAGCGGCTTTCTGACGGCACTTGCCGCTGTTTTCAACGCGCTCTTTCTCATCGCGGCTATATACATCTACGTCTCGTTGATCCGCCAGATTGGCGCGCGTTCGGGTGAGGCTCCAGCCGAAGGGCAGAGGACATTCGGGTTGCCGGAAGCGGTGCTGGGTGCGGCTCTCGGCACCTTATTCGCCCTCAACGCCGCAGCCGCTACTTCGCAGGCCGGCAAGTTGGTTCTTCGAACGCAGGACCTCATCGCCAATGCCGTCATCTCGATCGGCCTGCTACTGTTCGTCGCCGCTTTCCTCAAGATCCGCGGGCTCAGCGTTGTGTCGCTGGCCGGATTTTCGAAGGTGGGCTTCTGGCGCACGCTCGTGACGGGCGGGATCCTTCTTTTCGCTGCGTACCCGCTGGTCTTCCTGGCCGACCTTGCGACGCGCCGGTTTCTGGGCGGCGACTCCAGCCGGCAGGGGATCGTCGAGCTATTCAACGATTCGCAAACACTTCAGCAACGCGTGATGATCATCATCCTTGCGATTGCAATCGCGCCACTCGTGGAAGAGTTCGTGTTCCGGTTTTTTCTCTATGGTGTGGTGCGGCGGTACCTCGGCCGTTCCGTTGGCCTGGCCGCGAACTCGATGCTTTTCGCTGCCGTTCACGCGCACGTGCCTTCAGCCGCTCCACTCTTCGTGCTTGGGGCCTGCTTTACCGTCGCCTACGAATGGAGCGGCTCGATCCTCGTGCCGATGGCGATGCACGCGTTGTTCAATTCCCTCACGCTCACCGCGCTCGCATTCCCTGAATTGTTGCAGCAATGAACTTGCGGGAGCTCGGCGAAGATCGCCTGCTTCAGCAGATCACTCGCACGCTGCCGCGCAACCGCTCGGTAGTTCTCGGTCCCGCGGACGATTGCGCGTTGGTGCGTATCGACTCGAACGAGAACCTGCTCGTCCTGAAAACTGATTGCGTGGTCGAGGCTGTGCATTTCACGGCTGATGCAAAGCCCAGCGCGGTCGGGTGGAAAGCGATGGCGCGTCCGCTGAGCGACTTTGCGGCGATGTCCGCGGTGCCGCAGGCCGCGTTGGTGACGTTGATTGTGCCGGCTGGTACTTCCGCGAGTTGGATCAGGCAGCTTTATCGCGGGCTCAGCAAAGCCGCCGCAGCGTTCGATGTGGCAATCGTCGGAGGCGAGACAAGCCGGACCGATGGGCCGGCTGCGCTGTCTGTTAGCGTTAGCGGCACGGTGGAGCGCGACCGGTGCGTGCGGCGTAGCGGAGGAAGAGCAGGGGATGACCTGTTCGTGACGGGGCAGCTTGGCGGCTCGTTGCGTGGACATCACCTAAAGTTCACGCCCAGGATCGTGGAGTCGCGCTGGCTAACCGAGCACTTCCGCGTGCACGCGATGATGGATCTTAGCGACGGCCTCGGGGCCGATCTTCCGCGGCTGGCCGCTGCGAGCGGTGTCGGATTCGACGTCGACGAAGCAACACTGCCACGCAACCGCGGGTGCTCGATCGAGCAGGCGATCGGCGACGGTGAAGATTACGAACTGCTGTTCGCGATCGCGCCGGGTGACTCGGAGCGACTGCAGCGACGCTGGCGCAAGAGATTCCGGAAATTGCCGCTGACCTGGATTGGCCGATTCATTCCGCGCTCCGCATTCCGCGTTCCGCCATCATTTCGCGGCTATGTTCATTTCCGATAATCCGGAACAAACCGCCGAAGCAGGTGCAGAATCCGCGCGCGGCGCGAACTCCGGCGATGTGTTCGCGCTCACCGGCGATCTCGGCGCGGGAAAGACGCAGTTCGTGAAAGGCTTTGTCGCCGGGATCGGTAGTCGCGCCGAGGTGACGAGTCCCACGTTCACGTTGATCCACGAGTACTCAGACGGCCGCCTGCCGGTTTACCACTTTGACTTTTACCGGCTCGGAAGTGCGGACGAGGCGACACGCCTCGGACTCGACGACTACCTCTTCGGTGATGGAATTTGCATCGTTGAATGGGCCGACCGGTTCAAAGAACTGCTGCCGCCGGAAACGCGGTGGATTTCGTTTGAGGTGCAAACCGATACTGCCCGTGCGATCCGAGGATTGCACAGCGGATGAAGATTCTCGCAATCGAACTCTCGAGTGGCAGAGGCAGCGTGGCCTGGCTCGACGCGACTGCTGCGCCGTGCCAGCAGGCGTTCGCAAATGATCGAAAGCACTCCGGATTGTTCTTCGAGAACTTGCACGGCTTTCTGCAGCGCTTCGGTCCGCCGGAGCTGATCGTCGTCGGCCTCGGACCCGGATCGTACACGGGGACACGGATCGCGATTGCCACCGCGACTGGTCTGCAAGCTGCGACCGGTGCGCGGTTGCTCGGCCTCGCATCAGTGCGCGCATTCCCGACAGACGCCGAGCGTTATTGCGTCATTGGCGATGCCCGCCGCAACTCGTTCTTCTTCGCGGCCGTCGCGCGGCGCGAATGCACAGAAGGACCCCTGCTTTGCACGCGCGATGAACTGCTGGCGCGCCTCGACAATGAAATCGATCAGGTGTTCGCCTCGGAGAAAATGGATGTGATTCCGGCGGTGTCGGTCGCCTACCCGTCGGCTGGCGTGCTCGCTGCGATCGCAGCGAACACATCCGAAGGCGCAAGCGCAGCCCCGCTCGAACCGATTTACCTTCGCGATCCGCACATCACGCAGCCGAAACGCGCAGCTATGTTGGAGCGGCGCGTATGAGCAACGCTGACGCCGGCCGTTGCTGGGCCGAAATCAGCCTTGAGGCTTTGCGCCATAACGCAGCGACCGCACGACAGCTTGCGGGCCCTGACGTTGCGCTGCTCGCCGTGATCAAAGCGAACGGCTATGGCCATGGTCTCACAGCCATTGCGCAGGCCCTCGCCGATCAGGCTCAACTGTTCGGGGTCGCTAACCTGAAGGAAGCGGTCGAAGCACGTGCAGTCACTTCGCATCCCGTCTTGATCATGGGGCCGGCATTGCCTTCGGAGCGGGAGGAGATCGCGCGAGAAGGCTTCATCCCTTCCATCTCGAGCGCGGATGAAGCCGTCGCCTTCAGCGAAGCGGCCTGCGGTTCACGTGTGCAGTTGAACTGCAAGATCGACACGGGCATGGGGCGCATGGGCATCCTGGAAAGCGACGCCCTAACGAGCATCAAGACAATCGCTGCGCTGCCCAATGTGGTGATCCACAGCATCTCGACGCATCTGCCATCAGCCGACGACGACACGCGATACACGCAGGAGCAGCTGTCGCGCTTCGCCGCGTTGCTCGCGCGCATCCGCAGCGAAGTGCCGGGCGCGTATGCGGTGCACGCGTTGCCAAGCGCCGGCGTTATCGGATTCAGCGGCTCGGCATACAACATGGTCCGTGCGGGACTGATGCTTTACGGCGTCTCGCCCCTGCGCGATCAGCAACATCTCGTTCGACCGGTCATGACCTTGAAGGCGCGCGTCG
>DATHXZ010000338.1:0-5916 GCA_035459405.1 Chthoniobacterales bacterium | reverse complement strand
GCCGGCGACTAAAGCGTAGACGTTTCGTCTTCCCACAAACCCTCCTCCTGCATCGCGATCAGATCATCCAGATCGGCCACAATCTCGAAATCCTCGGGATCGAGTTTCGCGACCATCTCCGGCACAGTATCATCATCCGACGTTTGCGGGGGCTGGATCGACAATGTCGTCGCTACGACCGCCAGCGCCACGGCCGCCGCAGGGATCAACCTGCGCGGGCTGAACCAGCGCCGCATGTTTTCGCGCCAATCCGGCTCCTGCCGAACCTGCCGCACGACGTTGCGGGCGAAGAATGGCGAAAGAGCGGGCGCGTCGGCTTTGCCGAGCAAATCCCAAAGTTCCTGATCATCCTCGCGTTTCATTGTTTCGGGAAATTGAACCTGTTTACGCCGCGAAAGTTGCGCCGCGCGGCTCAATCAGGCAAGCCGAATCCTAGACTTCCGCGGCTTCGAGGAACCCCTCGAGCTGACGGATGCGCGTCGGGTGCCGCATCTTGCGGAGCGCCTTGGCTTCGATCTGCCGGATACGCTCGCGCGTGACGCGGAATTGTCGCCCGACTTCCTCAAGCGTGCGGCTGTAGCCATCGACGAGACCGAAGCGCTGCTCGAGCACCTGACGCTCGCGCTCGGTCAGCGTCTCGAGGACGTCTTTGATCTTCTCCTTCAGGAGCACGATCGCCGTCATGTCGCTCGGGTTTTCAGCGCCTTTGTCCTCGATGAAGTCGCCGAAATTCGTCTCTTCGCTTTCGCCAACCGGCGCCTGCAAAGAGATCGGCTGCTGCGCCATTTTCAGAACCGCGCGCACGCGGTCGACGGGGAGCAGAATTTCCTCCGCGACCTCTTCCGGCGTCGGCTCGCGGCCGTATTCCTGCACAAGCTGTTTCTGCACGCGCATCAGCTTGTTGATCGTCTCGATCATGTGCACCGGGATACGGATGGTCCGCGCCTGGTCCGCGATCGAGCGCGTGATCGCCTGGCGAATCCACCACGTCGCGTAGGTGGAAAATTTGTAGCCGCGGCGATACTCGAATTTCTCGACCGCCTTCATCAAACCCATGTTGCCTTCCTGGATGAGGTCCAGGAACGACAGGCCACGATTGGTATATTTCTTGGCGATCGAGATGACCAGGCGCAGGTTCGCCTCGACCATCTCCGTCTTTGCACGCAGAGCTTTTCGGAGCCAGCCCTTCAAATCCTGATACTGCTCAGTGTATTCCTCGATCGAGAGCCAAAGCACCGTCTCGAGCTCACGCGACTTCGCGCTGAGCGGCGACTTGGCACCGTTTGAAGGATGCCTGCCGAGCTCCGCCTGGAGAGTTGTGAGCGCGAGATACTTCTCGTCGGCCAGGTTCACGAACTCTTCGGTGACCTTCTGTTTGAAGTAGAACTTTGGGTAAAGGTTCTGCAGCGAAGCGACTGATTTCTGGAAAGTCTTCACCTTCTTCTGGTCAACCCGCGGGCCGTTGAGCAGCTGCCCGTACTGATCGGCGATCGTATCGCGCAGTTTCTCCACCTGCTTGCATAGGCGCGGCAGCATCTTCATGTAGCGCTCGCGACTCTCGATCTTCTTATCGAGAATGACGCGATCGAACCGCTCGCCGCCCTCGGTGAGCTTCGCCGCGAGGTCGAGATGCGCCTGCGCGATGAAACCGAAGCGGTTGATCAGCCGCTGCACCATCGTCTCCGCTTCCTCGATCCGCTTTGAGATTTCGACCTCCTGCTCCCGCGTGAGCAGTGGCACCTGCCCCATCTGCTTGAGGTACATGCGGACGGGGTCATCGAGGATATCGAGCTTCGTCTCGGGCTTTTCCTCTTCCTCTTCCTCGCTGTCCTTCTTGCCGTCCTTGTAGCGATCGACCTCCGACGCTTCGATGATGTCGATCTCCATCCGCCGCAGGCGCGTGAGAATGGCGTCGAGCTCGTCCGCATCCGTGACTTCGGCCGGCAGCGCTTCGTTTAGATCGTCGAACGTGAGATAACCCTGCTCCTTGGCGAGCTTGATCAGTTCTCGAATGCGGCCCTGGATGTCTCCGCTTCCACCGGAACTCGCGACGGAATCAGCGCCGTCGGCCAACTGCGCCTCGGGTTCCTTCACGGGTGCAGCTTCCTTCCGCTTCGGCGTTGTCGCAGCGGGTCGCGGCACGGATTTGGCCGGCTCCGGCGTGCTGCGCGGCTGGGCCGGTTTTTGCTTCGGAAGCTGCTTCGCTGCGCGTTCCGATTTTGGTGAACTCTTCGCGGACGCCTTGGGCTGTACGCTACGTTTCGAGGTCTTTGCCAAAACTTGGTGCTGCTAGAGGGATTGCTGCGTTTCCTGAACGCACTTCGGCAGCCCCCTCAGCGACAATTATCTGTCGAGCACGCGGGCAGGCGAAGGCGCGGAAAGTTCGTGGAGTTGCTTCTGGAGGTCAAGAATTTGTTTCTGCAACGTGACCACTTCACCCATGCTCAACTGCGGGATTTTCATGCGTCCTTCAGCAATCTGCAGCTGCCGGCGCACGGCCGCCTGCTGCAGCCCCGCCCACCAGTCGCGCGCCACCGCCGCGGCATTCGGCGGCATGCGCTGGAGCAGCCACGACGAGACAAGCGCCTCCTCTTCCGGGCGCAGATTGGCCATCAATGCATTGACGCTCGCCGGGTCGTCAGGAGCCAGATCGGCGTCGAGAATCCGGTGTAGCAGGTCCGAGTCAGGCATCTGCGAGAGAACTTCACGCCAATTCTGCTGCAGGAGGACTTCACGCGCTTCCCGGTCGCGCAAAGCAAGCAGGCAGAGCATCGCGATATCATGCCGCGGTGGTGGCATCGGGGTCGTTGACCGTGCAACGTCGTCGCGCTCCGAACGCCGCTCGCGATTGCCCTTTGTCAACAGCGCGTCGAACTCCCGCGACGGGACACCGAGGCGAGCGGTCACCTTGCTTGCGACTTCGCCTCGCATGATCGGGTCGTGCACGCGCCCGACGGTCGCCGCCAGTTCGCGCGCGAGCTGCATCTTCGCGCTGAGGGACGTCAGGTCCGCATCAGCGGCTTTGCGCTCGACCCAGTAATCAAAGAAATCGCGAGCACCCCTGATGCATTGCTCAAATTCCTGCTTTCCTCGCCGCCTCACGATCGAGTCCGGATCTTCACCGGCGGGCATCTCTGCGATGCGCACAATCAGATCGTTCTGCAGCAGCGCATCGAGCGAGCGCTCGGCGGCCTTTTGCCCAGCGGCATCGGCGTCGAAACAAAGCACCACCTCCTGGACGAACCGCTTGAGGATCCGTGCCTGTTGCTCGGTAAATGCGGTGCCTTGCGGCGCGACGACGTTTGCGATCCCAGCTTCGAAGAGCGTGATCAAGTCGAGCTGCCCTTCGCAGACGATTGCGGAGTTCGCGTCGATCAGCGCGCGCTTGCTTTTGTGGAGACCGAAGAGCACGTGCCCTTTTCGGAAAAGCGGTGTCTCCGGCGAGTTCAGATACTTTGCCGCTTCTACATCGCTCGCCAGCACGCGCCCGCTGAATGCGATGACTTCACCGACGTCATTGCAGATCGGGAACATGACGCGGCCGCGGAAGCGATCGTAGACTTCGGAGTCGTTAGGCCGTTCGTCGTCTCGCGGTTTTACGAGCCCGCTTTGCAGGATCTCACTTCTCCGATAGCCGCGATCCAAGGCCCATTTCAGCGTCGCCTCCCAAGCGTCCGGAGCGAAGCCGATCTGCCAATTGGCAGCGATGTTGCGATCGATGCCGCGCTTCTTCAGATACTCGCGGGCGGGCGCTGCCCACTCGCGCTTGAGCAGGTTCTCGTGAAACCACTCCGCAGCTTCCGCGTGCAACTGCAACAGCGTGCGCCGGGTCTCATGCTGGCGATCGTCGGTCCCGCTGAAGCTACGTTCCTCAACGATCGGAAGGCCGGCGCGCGCGGCGAGCTTCCGGACGGCGGACGGGAAGTCGAGGTGCTCGTACTCCATGAGGAAGCGGAAGACGCTCCCACCGGCGCCGCAGCCGAAACAGTGAAACGATTGCCGTTGCGGACTCACGTTAAACGACGGTGTCTTCTCCTGGTGAAACGGGCAGAGCGCCTTGTAGCTCGTGCCGGCCCGCTTCAGCGGGAAGTACGAGCCGATCACTTCGACGATGTCATTCGCCGCGGCGATCTGCTCGATGGTTTGCGTCGGGATGCTGCCCATTCAGTCCGAAATTCGCTCGTTTGAGCCTGCAGTAGATGGCAAGCTTACGCAGCGCGCGTAGGGTTGCAGCAACCTTCAGCACTCATGAAAATACTGCTTTCTCTGCTGCTCGCAGCGCTCGCCTTCGCCGCTGCCATTACACCGGTCCACGCGCGTGACGAGATCGGCAAAGGCGACGTCGTCGTCGTCCCGCTGCACGGCGAAGTCTCGGAAACCATGTTCTTGTTCCTGCGCCGCGTGCAGAAGGCAGCGGAAGCTGCGGACGCCTCCGCACTCGTGCTCGATATGAACACGTACGGTGGCCGGCTCGATTCCGCCGAGAAGATCACGAAGCTGCTGCATCAGGCGACGATCCCGACTTACACATTCATCAATACAAATGCGGGTTCCGCGGGTGCGTTGATCGCGCTGGCGACGAAGGACATCTACATGGCGCCGGTGAGTGCGATCGGCGCGGCGGCTCCGATCATGTCGTCAGGTGAAGATCTCGGCGAGACAGCCCGCGAGAAGACAATCTCATATTGGTCGGCGTTGATCCGCGGATCGGCAACGCGCAACGGGCACAATCCCGACATCGGCGAGGCGTTCATGAACAAGGAGAAGGAGGTGAAGATCGGCGACCGCGTGATCAACCCTAAAGGGCGGCTGTTGACGCTGAACGCTCAGGAGGCCAGCGACGTGATCGACGGCAAACCAGTTCTGGCGCGCGGCATCGCCGATTCGATCAACGAGCTCGTGCGGAAGGCGGACCTGAAAGGCGAGGTCGTGACGATCAAACCGACGGGGTTTGAGCGGCTCGCATTCTGGATCACAGCGCTCGCTCCGCTGCTTCTCCTCGGCGGGATGATCGGGCTGTGGCTGGAATTCAAGATTCCCGGCGCGGGGCTGCCCGCCGTGATTGCGGCGGTGTGTTTCGCGCTGTTTTTCCTCGGCCACTACTTCGCAGGTCTGGCCGGCTGGGAAGTGGTCGCGCTGTTCGTCGCCGGCGTGCTTCTCGTGCTCGCAGAAATCCTTGTGTTCGCCCACACGACGATCCTTGTGGGCGTGATCGGCGTTTTCCTGATGCTCGGGGCGCTGCTTTGGGCGATGATCGATCGTTATCCCGGCCAGCGGCTTCTCCCGACTGGCGAGATGATCCGTCTACCTCTCATGAACCTGATGATCGCAATCGTCGCAACGATCATTGTGGGACTGCTCCTCGCGCGCTTTCTGCCGAGGACGAGTGTGTATAAACGGTTCGTCCTTGCTGCCGATATCCCGTCGGGCCCGTCGCTCACCGGAGCGCCACGGGAGTTCGGGCCGGCTTACGACGTTTCGCCGGGCACCGAAGGCCGGGCAATCACAACGCTCCGGCCGAGCGGCAAGGCGCAATTCGCCGACCATGTCGTAGACGTGGTCACCGAAGGCGAGTTCGTCCCGGCCGAGACGGCGGTCAGAGTGGTCTCGAGCGACGGCATGCGCGTCGTCGTAAAAGCCGCGTAGCGGAGGACGGTGCCGCAGACTATCCGCCGGCGACGACGCGAATAAACTCAACCCGATCGCCCTCCGCGACCGGGCGCTCCTGCCACTCTCGCTGATGCAGTGCGATCCCGTTGTGTTCGATCAGGATCATGTTGCGCTCGAGGCCATACTGCTCCGCCAGTTGGGCGACGGTTTCGGCACCATGGGCGTCGGCTGGCTGGCCGTTCAACCAAACCGTCATGAGGCGAGCAATGCCTGATCCGAATCTTTCCAGACCGGTTCCAAACCGCG
>DATHXZ010000337.1:0-2930 GCA_035459405.1 Chthoniobacterales bacterium | reverse complement strand
GGATCGCAGATGAATTCCTTGCGTTGAGCGCCTGGCCGCTGGCGCGAAATGAACGGCCCCTCGACGTGCACTCCTGCGAATGCCGGGATTCCAGCGAGCGATGCTCTCGCTGCCCTGAGCACATCAGTGATCTGCGGCAGGGGCGCCGTCGCTGTAGTCAGCAGGAGCGATGTCGTGCCGCCACTTGCGTGATAGTCACAAATTGTGCGGAACGCGTCAGCCGTGCCTTCCATCGTGTCACGGCCAAGCGCACCATGGATGTGAAGATCGATGAAGCCTGGCGCGAGGTAGTTGCCGGCGAGATCGATTACCTCGTCATCCGCTGCCGCCGCTCGCTCCGCGATTTTCCCGTCGGCAACCGACACCTGCACGCGATCCCGAATGCCTTCGGGGAACACGACACGTCCGTTCGTCAGGATCATTGGACGTTAGCAGGCAGCCGCAGCAGACCTGCCGCGCGTGTACAAACCTTTTCCTCGAAGCCGAGCAGGCGCTTGAACTCCCAATCCCGTTCCAGCGGATTCGCGTTCCTTTGCACGCGGCGGAAGTCACTCCAACCGATCCACTGCTGGAACCAGAGCCTGTGACCAAGCACCGGGACCGGGAAGTCGCTGCCGTGCAGAATGCGTGCCACGATCTCCGGTCGGAGGCAATCTCGCAAGTGTCCGCACCGGTTCAGTGAAACCATCGCGCTGATGTCGCCATACAGGTTTGGGAACTCGCTGAGCATGTTCCCCCAGTCATCGAAGAAATCACGATCGGTGGGCCCGCTCTTTGTGGCGCAATGCGCAGCAATGACGGTGACGCCGCATTCGAGGGGTAGGCGCAGCAGCTTCGGATCGGCCAGCCTTCCGTTTACCTCGGGCACAGTATGTTCGCCGCCCGTATGCGCGAGCAGCGGCAGGCGCGCTTCAGCCATTCGCTCCCAGAATCGGCGATACCGCACGTCCGACGGATCGATGTTCTGGCAGTTCGGCAGACATTTCATCAACACCGCGCCGCGCTCGATGCATCGCTCCAGCTCATCCCGCGCATCGGCGCGAGCAGGGTGGATCGACACGCCGGCGAGAAACTCCGGATGCCGATCAGCGAGGTCCAGCACCACGTCATTAGGCACATACATTGAGCCAAGGTCGCGGCGCACCGTACCATCCGGATCATGAACCTGCTCGTGCGCGAGCAACACGATGGCATCAACCGACGACTCCCGGACGAGTTTCAGCAGATGCTGCGAGTAGACGCTCGCGAGGTCGCCCTCGATCACATCAGCGGGAAATCCAAGCTGCCGGACCATGAAGCCCGCCAGCAAACGATGCCAGCCGCTCAACCGCAGCCAACCGCCGGACCCGCCGACGCCGTTCGCGACCATGTGCACGTGCATGTCGATGCGACGCGGCGTGCTCCTACTCATACTCCTAATCCTACTCTTAATCTCCTCTGCTGCTCAGCTTGTGAAGAGGATTAGGAGCAGGAGTAAGATTATGAGTAGGAGCCGCGCGTTGCGTTCCTCAACGCGCGGGGGCATCATTCCACCTCAATGATGTTTGATTACGATGTCGTGATTGTCGGCGGCGCATTCTCCGGCGCTGCGACGGCCGTGATGATCAAGCGGAAGCATCCGGCCGCGCGGGTGCTCATCATTGAGAAGGCCGCTGAGTTCGATCGCAAAGTCGGCGAGTCGACCACCGAGATCAGCAGCTGCTACATGACCCGGATTCTCGGCCTCACGAACTATCTCGGGCATCATCAACTCGCGAAGCAGGGACTGCGGCTCTGGTTTGCTGACCGGCCGGATCAGCAGTTCGACGACTGCGTGGAAGTCGGCGCGCATTACCAGTCGCGTCTTCCCGGATACCAGGTCGATCGCGCCACGCTCGACCAGCACATGCTCGACAACGCGGTCGCCGCTGGTTGCGAGCTGATCCGTCCAGCGAAGGTCGCCAGGTTCGAGCTCAACGGAAACGACGGCCAGAGCGTAACGATTCACTCTGATTCGGGCGAGCGCAGAGTGAGCTGCCGCTGGCTGGTCGACGCAAGCGGACGTGCCGCGCTTCTCTCCCGCAAGCTCGGCCACTTCCGCCAGAACACCGAGCATCCGATCAACGCCGTGTGGGCGCGCTTCACAGGCGTGAAGGATTGGGACAGCTACGAATGGCGCGAGCGGTTTCCGGAATACGCGAACGCCTGCCGCACGAGCCGCTCGTGGGCGACCAACCACCTGATGGGCAATGGCTGGTGGTGCTGGATCATCCCGTTGCGCGGCGGCGACGTAAGCGCTGGCGTCGTTTACGACTCGCGGATCTTCAAATTGCCGGAAGGCGCGAACCTCTCCGAGCGACTGCACACGCACATGCTCCAGCATCCGGTGGGGCGCGAAATCTTCGCCAATGCGAAGTCGATCGACGGCGACGTCCACGCGTTCTCGAACCTCCCATACTCGAGCGAGAAAGCATGCGGCGACGGCTGGGCGCTCGTCGGCGACGCGGCTGGTTTCATCGATCCGCTCTATAGCCCAGGCCTCGATTTTTGCTCCTACACCAGTTACAACGTCGCCGACTTCGTCGCGCGCAGCATTGCTGGCGAGGACGTCTCGGACCGCGTGCGCTACTACGCGGCGCAATATCCGATCATGTATCGCGACTGGTTTGAGACGCTCTACAAGGACAAATACTTTTACATGGGCGACGCCGAGCTCATGTCGGCGGCGCTGCTCCTCGATGTCGGCTCGTACTTCATCGGCCTCGTCATTCCCATCTATGGAAATCCAGAGCGCGAGTTCTTCAATCTGCCGTTCGAAGGCACCGCGGGCCGCGTCTTCGGGAAGATGATGAAGTTCTATAACCGCCGCCTCGTCGCGCTGGCGAAGCGTCGCCTGCACGCCGGCGTCTTCGGCCATCGTAACGCCGGCTGGCGCGAGATGTACGATGGCT
>DATHXZ010000336.1:0-7831 GCA_035459405.1 Chthoniobacterales bacterium | reverse complement strand
GGCCGCCGATCTCCAACACACAGTCGCCAAGTCCGCGGGGCTCGACGGCACTTCGCTGCACACCGGCGAAAAAGTCACCCTGCGGCTGCAGCCCGCGCCGGTCGATCACGGGATCAAATTCAAGCGCAAGGACCTGCAGGACGAGCCGACGATCGACGCAAAGATCGAGAACCTGAAGACGGTCGAGCGTTCGACGACGATCGGCGAAGGCGCGATGCGCGTGCACACCGTCGAGCACGTGCTGTCGGCGCTCGCCGCAATGGGCGTCGACAACGCCGTTGTCGAGATGACCGCGAACGAGCCCCCGATCGGCGACGGCAGTGCGCGCCCGTATGTAGAGTTAATCAAGAAGGCGGGCGTCGCGCCGCAGGAGTCGCCGCGTCGCGTTTTCGCCGTGCGCGAGCCGATCCACGTCGAGACCAAAGGCGGCTCGCTCCTCGTGGTTTTACCGGACGACAAGTTTCGCATCTCCTGCACGCAGGTCGGGCCGCAGGGGCGCTTCTCTCAGTTCTATTCAACCGAGATCACGCCGGCGATTTTCGAACGTGACATCGCACCGGCACGAACCTTCGTTTTTTACGAGGACGTGCAGCCGCTGATGGAGAAGAACCTGATCAAAGGCGGCAGCCTGGAGAACGCGATCGTGGTGCGCGGCGAGGCAGTCCTGAGCAAGGAGCCTCTGCGTTTCACCGACGAGTTCGTCCGGCACAAGATCCTCGATATCATCGGCGACCTGGCGCTCTTCGGCACACGCATCCGCGGCCACGTCGTCGCGGTGAAGCCGGGCCACGGCCCAAATGCCGAGCTGGCTCGCGCTCTCACACGCGAATACGCCAAGGCGCTCCCAACGCTGCAGCCGCGCGCGTTCCCAGCTGGTGAAGGCGGCCTCGATATCAACCAGGTGATGGAGATCCTTCCCCATCGCTATCCGTTCCTCATGGTGGACCGGATTGTCGGGTTCGAGGGTGAGACGAAGATCACCGGCGTGAAATCGGTCACCATCAATGAACCGTACTTCGTGGGTCATTTCCCGGGGCATCCGGTGATGCCCGGTGTGCTGCAGGTAGAAGCGATGGCGCAGGTCGCGAGCATTCTCATGATGAAGATCACCAAAAGTGCCAGCCGCCTTGGTTACTTCATCAGCGCGGACGATGTGAAATTCCGCAAACCTGTCGTGCCGGGGGACACGCTCTTCATTCACGCGGAGCTGACAAAGGCGCGCGCCAACAACCGGCTCGCGAAGGCGAAGTGCCATTGCACGGTCAACGAAGGCGTCGTCTCGGAAGGCGAGCTGATGTTCACCTTCATCGATAAATGAGCGACGTGCAGATCCACCCGACTGCGATCGTCGATCCCGGCGCGGAGGTCGGGGCGGGGACGATTGTCGGCCCGTACTGTATTGTCGAAGCCGGGGTGGTGCTCGGGCCGGAGTGCTGGCTGCAGCATCATGTCACGCTGTGCGGGCCGACGCGTGCCGGCGCTCGCAACAGGTTCTACGCCTACTGCTCAATCGGCCAGCAAACGCAGGATCTGAAATATCGCGGCGAGCCGACTTACCTCGAAATCGGCGACGAGAATTCATTCCGCGAGTTCGTGACCGTGAACCGGAGCACGACAGCTGAAGGCAAAACCCACGTCGGCAACTGCGGGAATTTTCTCGCCTACAGCCACATCGGCCATGATTGCACAGTCGGAGACGCGGTCGTCTTCTCGAACAACGGCACCCTCGCCGGTCATGTGCAGATCGGAAACCACGCGATCATAGGCGGGCTGACTGCTGTCCATCAATTTTGCCGGATCGGGAACTTTGCGATCACTGGTGGTTGCTCGAAGATCGTCCAGGACGTGCCGCCGTTCATGATCGCAGACGGCAACCCCGCAGAGATCCGCGGAATCAACCTTGTCGGCCTCGAACGCAACGGTTTCCCGCCCGAGAGCGTCAAGCACATCAAGGAAGCCTTCCGCCTGATCTACCGCTCGAAATACAACACACGCCAGGCGGTGGAAGCGATCCAGAAAGAGCTTCCGCCTAACGAAGAGATCACGCAGATCCTCGAGTTCATCGCCTCGAGCGAGCGCGGCATCATCCGCTAGCGCGTAATGACGCAGAAGTCAGCCTTGTCGCCCGCGCCTTTTATTGTCGGGGCGCCGCGCAGTGGAACAACGCTGCTTCGACTGATGCTGGATAGCCATCCGGAAGTCGCCATTCCCACCGAAACGCACTTCTGGCATGAGCTCGTGCTGCTCGAGCCTGCCACGATGACGCGCCAACGGTTCTTCGAGCTGTTGGTCGGTCATTTTACGTGGCGCGATTTCCACATCGACGAACAGGCGTTCTGGGCCGCGCTCGAAGAGACTGAACCGTTCAACTTACCTGACGCGGTCCGTAGGTTTTACCGACTGTATGCAGACCGCTTCGGGAAAGCGCGCTGGGGCGAGAAGACGCCGGATTACGGACAGATCATTCCGCAAATCGCGCGCACTCTGCCGGAGGCGTGTTTCGTCCATCTGATCCGCGATGGGCGCGATGTTGCCGTTTCGAAGCGGCATCTCTGGTTCGGACCCGGCAACGACATCGCGGCCCAGGCGGTAGATTGGTGTCACTCGATCACCCGGACGCGTGCGTTCGGCGAGGCGACGGCACGCTACATCGAGGTGCGCTACGAACGGCTGGTCGCCAAGCCCGCCGAGGTCCTGCGCGAATTGTGCGAGTTCCTCGACCTACAGTACAGCGAGGCCATGCTTGAATATCCCCGGAAAGCGGCTGAACGGCTGGCCGAGCAGGGCGACTGGCCCGAGCACAATGTTAAAAAAGAGCAGCATCGTGCGATCCACGAGCTTACCCTGCAAGGTCCGCTCCCGACGCGCGTGGGTCGATGGCGAACGGAGATGTCGCACGACGAGATCGTTGCTTTCGAATCGACCGCCGGCCAAACGCTCGAAGAGTTCGGCTACGCCCGCAGCGCGAATCGCGCGCCGGCGACGGGCGCGACCAGTGCCGCCGGGGGCATTACTGGCTTGCTCTTCACGGGCTGCCTCAGCGAAGCGGGTGTCACCTGGTTCCGCCGCCTCCGCGAAGTGGTCGACGAGCTGGTGATCTTTGTCGACACACGGGCTGACGACAGAACCGAAGCTGCCGCGCATGAGCTCGCGAGTCGCGTCCATCACGTCGGAATCAGGAGCGACCTAGAAGCGCACATCGAGGCGCATCTCCCCCGCATGGTGGAGACATGCCGAACGGAGTGGATCCTGCGCATCGACAGTGATGAGGAGCTAAGCCCGGAATGGTCTGGCGTCCGCTGGTCCGAGTTGCTCGACGGTACTGAGCTGACGCACTTCTGGCTCCCGCGGCGCTGGGTCACTGCGCCGCGTCGATTCGTGAATGTCGCGCCGTGGTGGCCAGACTTCCAGCTTCGGATGTTCCGCACCAAGAGCTCAATCACCTTCCCAACGCAGGTGCACGAGCCGATGAGCGTGGCAGGTCGAGGTGCTGCACTACGGACGCTCGCTCTGCACCATCATGTATTTGCATTGATGTCCCGTGCCGCACGCGAGCAGAAGGCCGCGAAGTATGAGCGACTGCGCCCCGGCGGCGGGATGCCACATTACTACCTGTTTGAAGATCACGCCCCAGGCGAAGCGCCACTGCCGCGGGCGACGCGTTCCGCCGCTGCGAACGAGATTCTTGAGATGCATGCTCTCTCGCCAGAAGACACGCTACGAATCACGCTGGTCGCCCGCCGCGAGCCGCTGCGCGTCAAGCCGGGTATGCTGTTTTGGATCGAGATCGAGATCGCGAATGGCAGCGACCGCGCCATCGTCTCAGCGCCGCCGTATCCCGTGAACGTCGCATCACATTGGCTGCGAGCCGACACCCGCGAATTCGTGATCTTCGATGGCGTCCGCAGCCCGGTCTTCCCCCCTCTTGCGCCGACTCACGTGCGGATGATGTCGGCATTCATGACCGCGCCGGCGAAAGCTGGCGAGTATATCCTGCAGCTTACGATTGTGCAGGAGGGCTTGCGGTGGCTTGATAACCTGCCAAACGCTCACGTTTTAGAGCGTGTTGTGAACGTCACGCAGTCGTGACTGAAGCGGGCTCGAATTGGATTCCCTATCCCGTTGCAGCGCCGTCTTGCCGGTTACCGCGCCGGGGATGGCGCGGCCGGGGGCGGATTGAGCTCCTGCTCGATTTTCTTGAACAGAGCAATCGTTGGCGCATCGGACACAATTCGCAGCACGCTCCGCACGACGTCTGCACCGCGTCTCGGCTTGCCCTGCTTGGCCCAGCTGTTCGCCTCGTGCAGCACCGAGCGGAGGATATCCTCGCGCTTTGTGTAGATCGAGCGGGCTTGCTGGAAGTGAGCCGTTGCTGAGGACCACTTCCCATCTCGCGCTTCCATCAATCCTAGGTCTTCGATCATCGGCCCGTTCTTCACACGCGATGCAACCTGGCGGGCCAAGGTGCGGAAATCAGCCGGCGGACGGGATGCATTCTGAACTGCGAAATCGTGATACAACTTCCAATCCGGCACCGTCTTCACTGGCGCGGCTTTCGGTTCGAGCTGAAGCCATGAAGCGTAGGGCCGGTAGAGTGGATCACCGACCATCACCTGCATCCACGACACGGCCGGCGTACCCATGTACGCGCTCTCCGCGAATGTGAAGCCGTGTAGCAGGCGGTCGTTCATGATGCTCAGATTGGTCGTTAGCTGCAGGAACGGCTCGTAGACGTTGCCGAGACTTGCCGCGGCGCCTTGCGTGAGCAGCGGGCCGACCCAGTTCGCCGTCGGATCGCGCAGCGTGCTGGCGCTGTAGGAATGGATGTGCACCGCCACCGCGCCCGGTGTGAAGCGGAACGAATGCTGCGCGAACGGCCCCGCCACACGATCTGAATACCAGCCGTAATAAACCGCGCAGTCGCTCACTGGATATCCCTCAGGGAACACGGGCTGCGCTTCGTCATAGACGACGGGCACACCCGATTTACGCAGCTGTTGCATCGTTTCGGCGAGCCATCGGTCGCCGACTTCGAGGCCGCCGCCGGTGTTGGCCGCGCCGTCAACGAATGCCCTGCCCCACAAGCCGTTCTTCTCGGTCTCGACAGCATCGTTGATCATGCGTCTGACCGTCTGCGCGCTTGGCGCATCGAGCCGGCACACTAGCATCACGGGCGCGTTCTCCGTCTCGGCAATCGCGCGGTAGCTCTGGAAATACGGATTCGAGACCGCGCCGGAAATCTCCGGACTGAACCGTGCGAGAATCGAAAGCTCGGAATCGACCGACGCTTCGTTGCGGTTCCCGATCGGCGCGTTTCCCACTTTGTCGCCGGGATAGGCTTCAGCGGCGCGAATCTTCAGCGGAATACCGCGAATCACCGCTACAAACCGGATCCTGTTGCCCGACACTCCCGGCGTGCCATCGGCGGCTTCGCGCAATGTCCACCAGTTGCGCTCGCGGAACGTCTCGCGCAGCGGGCCGGCGATGGTGCGATCGTATTCGTCGCGCGTAATCTCCTCGTCGCGCGAACAGGCGAGCGCCACGAGGTGGTCGCGCGCAATGCCGCGTTTCTGCGCATAGAATTTCGCCAGCTCGACCGATTCACGATCGTTGCTGTTGAAGACGACGATCGTTGTTGGCGCGAGTGGCTGCTCCGCATGGGCGTAACCCGAGAACGCCACGACGACCAGAACCGCGATGCACACGAGCGGAGGGACGCGCTTCCGCGCGTCTTGGACATGCAGAAGCATGTCCCTCCGGACCCCGAGATCGTTGCGCTTGCCGTTCACAGCTCCAGCTTCAGACCGTCGTAAGCGATCCGGGCGTGCGGCGGCAGATCGGCTTCGGCCGCGTGCGGCAGCTCGTGCGCGATGTGCGTAAAGAATGTGCGCCCGGCCTGCACGCGTTCCGCGACTTCGAGCGCCTGCGCGACGCTCAGATGCGTGGGGTGCGGATTCGGCCGCAGCGCGTCGATCACAAGCACCTTCACGCCTCTGATTTTCGCCGCAATTTCGTCCGGCACCGCGCTGCAATCGCTCAGGTAAGCGAGCAGCTTTCTGCCGTCGCGTTCAAACAGGTAGCCGTTCACCGGTGATCGCCCGTGCGGGACCGGCAGCGGAGTGATGGTGGTCGCGCCGAGCTCGAAAGGTCCGTCGATGATGTGCGGCTCGGGTTTGAGATAACCGGGGAACGGATTCTCTGCCTCGAACGCGAACTTAAACACCCGGCGCAGATCAGCCATCGTGTCGCGTGACGCATAGACGGGCATGTAGCCGCGCACCGAGCCGAAGCGCCGCAAATCATCGAACCCCATGATGTGGTCGGTGTGCGAATGCGTGAAGATGACGGCATCGAGGCGCCAGATGTTCTCGCGCAGCGCCTGCGTGCGGAAATCGGTCCCGGTATCCACCACCCAGGCGCACTCCGGCGTCTCGATGTAAATGGACGAGCGGGTGCGCTTGTCGCGCGGATCGTCGGAGCGACAGACCGCGCAATCGCACCGAATCATCGGCACCCCTTGCGATGTGCCCGTGCCGAGGAAGGTGACGGCGAGTTGAGAGTTGTCCGTTGAGTGTTGAGAGTTCAGAACGTTGGCGGGCGGCTACTTCTCCTCTCTCAACTCTCAACCCTCAACTCTCAACTTCCTTGCCTGCCGTCCTGACACTGTTGCGGATCAAGAACCTCGCGCTCGTCGAGGACTTGCAGTGGCAGCTCGAGCCGGGCTTCACCGCGATCACCGGCGAAACCGGCGCGGGCAAGTCGATCATCATCGGCGCGCTGCAGTTGTTGTTAGGCGAACGCGCAGACAAGTCGCTCATTAGGACCGGCGCTGACGTTTGCACGGTTGAGGCTGTCTTCGAAGGCGAGGAGCTGCGCCGTTTGAACCCGGCGCTTGAAGAAGCCGGTGTGGAGCCGTGCGCGGGTGATCTGATTCTAAAGCGCACGCTCTCTACGAGCGGTGCAAACCGCCAGTTCATCAATGGCTCGCCCACGACCCTCACCATTCTGAAATCGTTAGGCGATGAGCTGGTCGATCTGCACGGACCGCACGATCACCAGTCACTGCTTTCGCCCGAGCGCCAGCTGGGGCTGCTCGACGCTTTCGCTCATGCGCATGACGCGCTGACGGAATATCAGACGCACTTCCGGCGCGTTCAATCCCTCGCCGCTGAGCATTCATCGCTCAGCAGCGCCGAGTCGGCGCGCGAACAGGAGCTCGATTTGCTGCGGCATCAGGTGAATGAGATCACCGCGGCAAAGGTCAATCCGGACGAAGAGGAGGAGATCGAGTCGCGCTACAAGCTGGCCAGCAACAGCAAACGGCTGATCGAGCTCGCTAGCGGTGTCGTCACTCGCCTCGCCGAAGCAGACGAGGCAGTGCTCTCACAACTCGCCGAAACGCAGCGTCTCCTGCGCGAGCTGGAGAAGATTGATCCCGCCACAGCCGATTTCTCGAGCAGCCATGCGACGGCTGTCGTCGAGTTATCAGAAATTTCGCGCGCGCTCGGGAAATACGTCGAGCGGTTGGACCTCGATCCGCAGCAACTCGCCACGCTCGAGCAACGCGTTTCGCTGTTCGAGTCGCTGAAGCGTAAGTACGGCGGCTCGATTGCCGACGTGATTGCGTTCGGCGAACGCGCCGCCGAGCGGATGGAGAAGATCGAAGGGCGCGATGCCGAGTTCGAACGGCTGGGGTCGGAAATCGCTGCCGCGCGGGCCGACCTCGGTCGCGCGGCTGAAGCGCTGCGAAAACTCCGGGCGAAGTCGGCCCCGAAACTATCCGACACGGTGCGACGCAACCTGCGCGATCTCGGCTTCAAGCAGTCGGAAT